>JACMOJ010000106.1 GCA_014378085.1 Burkholderiales bacterium
GCCGATGGCGGTTTTGAACTGCTGACGAACACGCGAGTAGGCACCAGAGGTAAATGAGGTGACCTTGCCGGCCGCAATCGATTGTGCGGGGAGCGAAATCGCGCGTCCTGCGGCAAGGCATTCCATCAGCATGCGCCAGCCTTGACCCAGCATTGGCTGCCCACCGATGACCCAGTCCATCGGAATGAATACGTCCTTGCCAGAATTTGGGCCGTTCATAAATGCAGCGTTAAGCGTCATATGCCGACGACCGATCACAACACCCGGATGGCTAGTGGGAATCAGCGCGCACGTAATGCCAAGATCGCTTTCACCACCTCCGCCACCCAACAATTTGTCAGGGTCGTAAGCCTTGAAGGCTAGCCCAAGGATGCTCGCAATCGGCCCCAAGGTGATGTAGCGCTTCTCCCAGGTGACGCGCAGTCCGAGCGTCTCAACGCCCTGCCACATTTGTTTACACACGATTCCCAGGTCTGGCATCGACGCAGCGTCAGACCCAGCTTCCGGCGCAGTCAGCGCAAAACACGGGATCTCAAGACCTTTGGCAAGCCGCGGCAGATAGTAATCTTTCTGTGCCTTGGTGCCGTAGTGCATTAACAACTCGCCAGGCCCTAACGAATTCGGCACCATGACGGATACTGCCGCGGTGGAAGAACGCGTCGAAATTTTCATCACAACCTGGCTATGCCCGTACGCGGAGAAACCCTTCCCGCCATACTCTTTGGGAATAATCATGCCGAGGAAGCCATTGTCCTTGATGAACTGCCAAACATTCGGCGGCAAATCATGCGCCTCATGGGTGATGCTCCATTCATCCAACATGCTGCACAGTTCGTTGGTTGGTCCATCGACAAACGCCTGCTCTTCTGCTGACAAGGTAGCGCGGGGTACCGCCAGCCATTTGTTCCAGTCAGGCTTTCCAGAAAAAAGATCACCGTCCCACCAGACGGTGCCGGCCTCGAGCGCTTCTTGCTCGGTAGATGACATTTGCGGCAACAATTTTTTGTAGGTCGCAAAAATCGGCGAAGACAGCAACGCCACGCGTAACGCCTGACTGTTGGCGATCACGGCGAATGCGATGAAGGCCAGCCACACCATGCCCGTAACCACACCGCCGATCGCCCCGGTCGCCGACCCGGCCAATAAAGCGACACCAACGACCACTGACCATACCAGCGCCGAAGCGGAGTGATATGCCAAAGCCCAAACAATGGCGACGGCGACAAATAGCGTAATGAAGAAAGTCAACATGGTGATTCCTTTTCGATAAAACCTAATAGGTCAGTCGTGCTGCGGTAAGGTAGAGGTAACTTTCAGTCTGTTTCGGGAAACCACTGGTGCTGGTCCTGCGCAGTACCAACCGGCGCGCGCAGGCCAGCCGCCAGAAACGGGGCCAGCCGTTTTAGAAGTAGCTCATCGTTATCGGCATCTTCCGGGCGAATCTGCGAAATTAGCTTGAGGCCGTCGCTTCCCGCCAGCGTGTAAGAAAGTGCCCCCATCACGAAGTGCAGCCGCCACGAGACTTCCTCACGCGGTAAGTGTGGAAGCGCCTCACCAAAAGCGGCGCGAAAGCGACCGACCATTTCCGCGTACTGACGCGACAAGAACTCGCGAATGAACGGTGCCGGATCAGCATAGGCACGCCCAAGCAGGCGAAGAAAGTTTTTCCCACCTTGCTCGTGATCGCGCGCTAACTTCAGCGCTGGGATAAACATGGCTGAAATGATCCGCTCACAGGTCAGTGGTTGGCCGTCGGCAGCCGCCTCGTAGGCGGCGAGCAATGCCATGCGATCGTTGTTCATGGGATCAAGACGCCGGATAAACACCGTTTGGAACAATTCTTCTTTTGAGCCAAAGTGATAGTTGGCAGCGGCCAGGTTCACACCAGCCGCAGTGGTGATCAAGCGCAGGCTAGTCGCCTCAAAGCCGTGCTCCATAAAAAGTTCTTCGGCTGCATCCAAGATGCGCCGCTTGGTATCGCCCACATCCACAGATTTGTCGGCTAGCTTGGCAGCAGCGCCGCCGCCGATGGCGGTTGGGATGGCGCTCGGGCGGTTGGAAACACCCTCTGCCGTTAGTCGACGTAGGACCGGTTGGCTCATTATTCAATCATTTCAGTGGGTTACGCGGATAAACCAAGAATTTCAAACAGTTGTTTGAAACAAGCGTATTACCACTTTGAGATAGGTGTCAATCACAATCGATGTTGCGGCGCAGCAATCGGCTGGTTTGACTTTCCGCCTGAATGGAGGCAGGCCCATCTGGCGGGCAGTTTTCGGCAATTCCTAATGAATAGCCCCGTCAATCCACAACTTTCGGAAACAAAAAAGACGCTCGGTGAGCGGCTTTTTCTCATAACGCCAAGAAACTAGTTTTTCTTGATTGCTTCCAGCATCTTGAATGTCGACTTGTTCGCGCCGATAAAAAGACGTTTGAAGTATTTGCCTAAGCAACGACGCTCTAGCGTGTTGCGGCGGGTACGCTTGCGTTCGCCTGCCATGGTGACTCCTAAAGGTGATTAAATTTCGAAGACGTTGAATTATAAAGGATTCGGCCAGGCCGGTCCGCCCGAATCCTTTCGTGCCCGCATTTATTTCACGATGCCACTAAGCCCCGGCGCGTGCCAATGGCGCTTTCAACGCTTCGGCTAGGGTATTCATGCTTTCGCTTAAATGCGCTTTGGCTTCTTTTGACATTGGCTTGGCCATCGCGGCACGGATTTGGCCCTGTAGCTGGATGGCGTTTTCACGCATCAGGCTACGTGCATCGGCTGGCGCGGTTGCGGCCGACCGCGTTAGCGCATTGCCAATGCGACGAATGTGGTCGCGCTGGAGATTGCGCCGCATCACGCTGATGTCGCCACCGGTACGAAGCTCGGACCAAATCGCGTTTTGCAGCGTGTCATAGACTTCCGATAGTTTCATCGCCTGCGCGGGATTCGACACCTTGTCTTGGCTATCGAGCAGACGCTGCGCAACGTTGTCCGCGTAGAGGATGTCCAACACGCCGCGCTGCAAATTCATCACGCTGTTGGAAATCGACACGTCAGGGTTGATGCGTGCCATCGAGTTGCGGTCGAAATGATCAATCGACAAGCGCGACACAAACTCGGGCTTGAATTTGAAGCTCTCGACTTTGAACAGGCTATCCGTGACCAGCTGGAGAGATTCACGCTGTTTAGCCACCGGCGTTGGCGTGTATAGCGCATTCGAGGTACCAGCACGATCACGCACGTGCTTCACACCACCGACATACTTTGCCAGTAATGGCGCGACCTGCGCAATTGAGCGGAAGCCGGATGCGAACGAACGTGTCAAACGCTCGTAGCTTTCGCCTGGCTTTAACTGCAATGTTTGAATACGATCCCACAATTCGCGCGAAAGCGTCATGCGTTTCTTGTAGTACTCGATTGGGTCTGAGCCCATATCGAAGCGGTTAACCTCTGGGTCCATGCCGTTGAAACCGCCAAAGCCGCCGGCGTCTTCGTCTGTCGCATAGGCGAGCACCGGATTAGTGGTGGCCTGTGCCGCGATTGCTGCCAAATCCGTCTTCTCGGTTTTCGGATCGAGCGGCTTATATGCATACTCAACGGCAAGGTAATCGTACGGCCCGAGGGTCGACATCACGTACTCGCCCTGTTTATCCCCTTTCACCGCGAGGTTAAACGGGTTGTAATCCATCACCGATCCCGCGAGGCCATTGACTTTAGTGAACTTCGGATCTTGGATTTGCTTCACCGAGTAAATGGTCGAGGAACGGAAGTTATGACGAAAGCCAAGGGTATGGCCAACCTCGTGCATGATCACGTCGAGCACGTAATCTTGCGCAAGTTGTTCAGCTTCAGGCGAATCCATATCCATTCCGCGCGCTTCGAGAATATCCATTGCAAAGTGCAAATCGTGCGCCTTCTCAGTCATGTAGTTGCATTGCATGAAAAGGCTCTGATCTTTCAGCGTCGGCGACATTGCGCCAGCCATGGCGGAATCAAACACCATTGGCTTGCCGATGTCCTCAACGACCAAACGACGTGCGCCGCGCGCAAACACGTCGGACATGCCGATGTCCGCATCCAGAATTTCGCCCGTGCGCGGGTCTTTGTGCGAAGGCCCGATCGCGAAGCCAACATCGGCACCGGTGAACCAACGAATCGATGCGTGACGTGCGTCCATCGTATCGAAGTCATCTTTTTCAGTTTGCTGCTTCGCGACAATCGCATTTTTGAAGCCGATCTTTTCGAACGCTTTGTTCCACTCAAGAATACCGAGTTGGACCGCTTTGCGGTACTTCACTGGAATGTTTTTGTCCAGCCAGTAAGTGATCGGCTGTTTCGGCTCAGACAATGCCGCAGCCGGATCCTTTTTTTCCAAACGCCAACGATTGACGTAGTGCTGCTTCGTCTTTGGCGACAAATCCTCGTCGTAATTGACACGCGAACTCACAAAGTGACCCACGCGCTCGTCAGCCGCGCGTGCTGCCATTGGCTGGTCGGGTAACTTCGCAAAGGAATACATGAAGCTCACGAACATGCTGCGCGGGTCCGGCGTGGCCTGCGGAGGGGTCGGCATCGGCACTGGGGACGGCACCAGCGGCGGCGCTGAAATGCGCGGCACGTTGAAGTGCGCTTGCACCTTCATCGCGGTAATCATTTCATTGTTAGTGACCTGCGAGAAGCTCGAGTTACGTGCATCAAGGGCAAACGGCATCCGATACGCAAATTCGAGGCGCGTCAGATAGCCTGGTATGTCAGCAAACAAGATTGCGCTCGCGTCAATCAAAACCGCCTTGCTGTCAGTATCTGGTGCCGAAGCAGCAGTCGCGCTGCCGAGAAGGGAATCGGAAAAACTTTCTGAGACGAATTGCGCCTGCGGCGTTCCAGGTGCCGCATAGAACTCGGTGTTCTTCGCGATCAATTGAATTTGCGTGCCGATCTTGCGGAACACCGCCATTTCCGCACCACCCATTTGCGAGCCGTACAGCCCGCGCTCACCAACGCTTTGGGGGATGTTGTAAGTGAAGAAAAACGGCTTGTCGAATTGTTCAGGCTTAATCGCGAGCCAAACCTTTTCGTCTTTCTGATAAACGTCGAAGAATCCAGCGACTTTCTTCGCGTCTTTGATAATTTCTTTGAAGGGACGCGGCGCACTCGGGGTCGGTGCACCGGCTGCAGGCGCGCCCGGTGCTGCGACCGTACCCGGCGCTGGCGGCACTGGGGCCCCGGCCGGCGCTGGCGCTGGCGTTTGCGCAAAGGCAGTGGACGTCAACGTCGCAATGACAGCGGCGACAAGTGTTTTGCGAACAAGTGGTGACAACGAAGCGCACGATACTGTTAGAAACGACTGCATTTAGGTTCCTTCCCTGATGGCGTGACATGGCGAGGATTTGACCTGTCCAAGGTGCGGACAGAGTTTTGCGAAGGTAGTGTGTTCCGCATCATGTCAGAAGACGATCCATTCGCGACGAAGTGCGGAAATGGTTCCAGCGACAGCACGGATTAGCCACTGGTGATGCTCACAACAAAAAAAACGGAGCCCGAAGGCTCCGTGCATGTACTGCTTTCCTGACTAAACCGAGAACGACGATCCGCAGCCGCAGGTGCTACTGGCGTTTGGGTTCTTAATCACAAACTGCGCACCTTCAAGACCTTCGGAGTAGTCGATCTCCGCCCCGATCAGGTACTGATAACTCATCGGATCGATCAGCAGTTTCACGCCGTTTTTTTCCATCACGGTATCGTCTTCGTTAGAAATCTCATCAAACGTGAAACCGTACTGCAGCCCCGAGCATCCGCCGCCGGTCACAAATACACGCAGCTTTAAGTCGTCATTGCCTTCTTCAACGATGAGCGCTTTGACTTTGTCAGCCGCGTTATCGGAAAAAACTAGGGGGGCGGGCATCATGGACATATCATTCATTTGAATCTCCTTACATCAGTATTTCGGGACGACTGAGCGCTTATCAAGCACCCCAACCGTATTTCAGCCCTGCGCTGGTTTGAACTCAATTACTTTGTCACTGGTACGCACGTCCGAATCGTGCAACATGCGCCCCATCACGATAGCACCAACGTGAATTTCAATGGTTTTGTATGTCACGTCGCCCGTCACTCTGGCTTTTGGCATCAGCTCAACATACTCACGGGCTTTGATTGGTCCAGCCACAGAGCCATTCACCACGACGTGGGCGACTTCAATTTCCCCCTCAATCTTTGCCAATTCAGACAGCACCAGCGTACCAGGCTTATCTCCTACCGCCTTGATATTGCCCTTCACGGTGCCGTCGACTCGCAACCCGCCGGTAAATTGAATATCGCCGGTAATGACGGAACCGGCACCGATCAGGCTGTCAATTGGACTCGGCTTGTTGGATTTTGCATTAAACATTGTAGCTCCTTACTGTTTCTACAAATTGAGGCTACGCTGGGCGCGAACTTCATAGCCCGGAAGCGCCAGCACGCGAACTTGAACGCTTTTAAGCTGCGAACCTCCGGGAATTTTAAACCGACCGTCGATTTTTTGGTAAAACCGGAATTCGATTGTACCGCCTGCCGCTCGTAATTGGGCTTCTTCTGGAAAGCTCAGCACAGTTGGCGTCGCGACGCCTGGCACCTGGATCCTCGCGATGACTTGCACCTTGCCCTTGAAATCCTGCTTGCGTTGCCCACCCTGCGTCACTAACAGCCTATACCGGAACTCGTTCGGTAGCGCATCGGCTTCTACTTTGAAATTCTGGATGGCAAATCCGTCAGGAACACTGCCGGACGACATTACGTTGCGCAAAAAGCCGAGGTCTTCCTTGAGTCCAGCATTCTCTTCTTGCAACTGGGTCAAGTTTTTGGTCAGCTCTGCTTGCGCGGCGTTCTCGACTTTGAGCTGACTCTGTTTGTCGTTCAACGCTGACTTCGTCGTCTCGAAACTTTGTTTAAGACGCGCGTTTTCGGTTGTCAGTGCTGCGATCTGCGCCGTTGCCTCTTCACGGCTAAACCCGGTGATCCGGTAGCTGTTGTCGACAATTACCCACGCGATTGCGCCAGCGACGCCCATCGCCACACCGTAGCCGGCCAGCTTGACGTACCACGGCACATGCGATCGAATCGCCACTTTTTCCGAGCGAATGCCAATCTTGGAGCGAATCTTGCGCCAAGATCCGCGTAGTTTCATCTGGCTCAGCATAGGCGGCTACGAACGCTGCTCGATTTGGTGGTGGGTCGAATACAAAGGGGCAGCGTGCGCGCTGTCGCCTCGCCCCAACAAACGTTGGAGCCACTAAGTGCAAAAAGCCGCGTAAGGCGGCTTTTTGCTTTGTTTCGACGTTGCCGAATCGCCAATTAGCGCTTCGAGAATTGCTTGCGGCGGCGGGCTTTGTGCAAACCAACCTTTTTACGTTCAACTTCGCGCGCGTCACGCGTAACCAAGCCCGCTTTTGACAACTGCGGCTTCAAGGTTGCGTCATAGTCAATCAGCGCGCGGGTAATACCGTGACGCACCGCGCCGGCCTGACCAGATTCGCCGCCACCAAACACGTTGACCATGATGTCAAACGTATCAACGTTACCCGTCAATTCGAGGGGCTGGCGAGCAACCATGCGGCCAGTCTCACGAGAAAAATAGACGTCAATTGGCTTATCGTTGACAACAATGTTGCCCTTACCGGGCTTAATGAAGACTCGTGCAACCGCGCTCTTGCGGCGACCCGTACCATAGTGATATTTACCGACCATTTTCGGGTTCCTTAAATCGAGAGTTCTTTGGGTTGCTGCGC
>JACMOJ010000107.1 GCA_014378085.1 Burkholderiales bacterium
AGGTCAGCCCCGCTAGGATCAGGCGAATTGAGAATAAACACAACCACACACCGCGCGCCGCCTTGGACTATCGGACACCATTTGAAGTAGCATTTGATCGCCCTCCGCCGGTTGGCATTTGATGTTGATACCGCGTTTTTGGTTGTAAATGCCCGTTAACAGTGGTGTTTTCAAAAATTCCCGGATCTCAAATCGCCCGATCTGGCTTAATCGAAACGGCCCGCTCTAATCGGGCGACCGACGCGCCCCAGCGAATACCGGTCTCGCGCGCAAGGCGCTCACATTCTGCGCGCAGCCCATCGACATTAAGCATGACTGGCTCTCCTGCTGCCGCGAATGCAATCGCATTTCCTTCGTCGTTGGCGGTCAGTGGCAACACCCGCCCGGCGAACGCCTGCGAAAGGTGCTCAGTCTGTTTGGCGTAGCCGCGTGATCGGCCAAACAGATTGAGCACCAACAAACCTTGTTTGGACAACCGCGCACAACAATCGCGGTAAAACGCTTCACTGCCGAGGCCGCCAAATCGCGCGTTGTGGTCGTAACCATCCACCACAATCAAATCAAAGCGTTTGCGGGAGGTCGCCATCCATTCGATACCGTCCGCAATTTCAATCTGGATGCGGCTTTCATCCTGCGGCAACTTAAACATTTGTGACGCCACCATTGGGACCACCGGATTGATTTCCACAATCGTCTGGTGACAATTGGGGCGATGGCGGTACAAAAACTTGGTCACCGACGCCGCGCCGAGCCCAACCTGGCACACCGTGCGCGGCCAATCACCGTCCGGCCTTAACGCCAGCGCCAGCATCAATTCACGCGTGTACTCAAGCTCGAGCGCCCATGGTCGCGCAATGCGCATCGCACCTTGCACCCACTCCGAGCCAAAGTGCAGGAACCGAACGCCGGCTTCGTCGGAGGTTTCGATGCTGTGTGTTTTGGATGCGGAGGTTTTAGGCATGCCGCGATTCTCCCATGCGCACACGTCGGGTCGCCGGTGCCAACCGACGCCTGCAAAATCCGAACGCAATTGACGGATGTGCAACCACGGCGTACCATTTCTCTTGCGCCGATTTGACGATCAGCTTGCGGGCGCGGCTCTCGGGAAACCCCGACGAGAACCAAAAAATACGGCTAAAGCGGCTATTTCGATTTTCTCGAAAGCCCGATAGCCGAAGCTGTCGGGCTTTTTTGTTTTTGAAAGATGCGTTCTACCAGATATGTTTGCCAATTCACAGCTTGCCAACTTCACCACCCCTCTCCGGCTTGCGAGCGGCGCGGTGCTGTCGGCGTACGATTTGGCCTATGAAACGTATGGCCAACTCAACAAAGCGCGCAGCAATGCTGTCTTGATTTGCCATGCGCTAAACGCGTCACACCACGTCGCCGGCACTTATGAAAGTGAACCGGACAATCTTGGTTGGTGGGACAACATGGTCGGGCCGGGCAAGCCGGTCGATACCAACCGTTTTTTTGTCATCGGCGTGAACAACCTCGGGTCTTGTTTTGGTTCCAGCGGGCCGACAACGATCAATCCCGAGACGGGAAAAAAGTGGGGCGCAGATTTTCCACTCGTCACCGTAGAAGACTGGGTCGATTCACATGCGCGCCTACTCGATCACCTCGGCATCCAAACCTTGGCGGCGGTAATGGGCGGTTCACTTGGCGGCATGCAGGCGTTAGCGTGGGCGAGTCGTTACCCGGATCGCGTGAAACATGCACTCGTGATCGCCGCCGCACCGAACCTCTCCGCACAGAACATCGCTTTTAATGAGGTCGCGCGACAGGCCATCATGAGTGATCCTGCATTTCACGACGGCGCGTTTGCTGAACACGACACGATACCGAAGCATGGTTTGACGGTCGCCCGCATGATCGGCCACATCACCTACATCTCGGATGACCAAATGGAAGCAAAATTTGGCCGCGGGTTGCGCGAGGGGCTAAAGTTTTCCTTTGCGCCAGAGTTTCAGATCGAGTCTTACCTGCGTTATCAGGGCGAAAAGTTTTCTGGCTACTACGACGCCAATACTTATCTGCGCGTCACCAAGGCGCTCGACTACTTTGATCCTGCACGTGACTTTGGTGGCGATTTGGCGCGAGCATTTGCCGCAATTTCAGCGCGTATGCTGGTGGTGTCATTTACCACCGACTGGCGCTTCTCGCCGGCCCGCTCGCGCGAGATCGTCAAAGCGCTGTTGGACGCGGACAAGGATGTGACTTACGCCGAAATTGAAGCGCCCCATGGCCACGATGCGTTTTTACTCGACAACTTGCAGTATCACGCGGTGGTGCGCCACTACCTGAGCCGCATTGACGGCGTGGCGGCATGATTACACGCGCCGACTTTGACATCATCGCTTCGTGGGTACCGCCCGCCTCGCGTGTACTTGACCTAGGCTGCGGCGATGGCTCGTTGTTGCGCCACCTTGCCGACACGAAGAACGTACGTGGTTACGGCATCGAAAATGACGAGTCATCCCTCGTCAAGTGCATCGATAATCGTATCAACGTCATCCAAACCAATCTTGAATCGGGCATGAAAGAAATTGCCGATCACTCCTTTGACGTCGTCATCCTCTCGCAAACACTGCAAGCCATCAAACATACTGAGGCGGTGGTGTCTGAAATGTTGCGCGTCGGGAAAGAGGCGATTGTGACGTTTCCCAATTTTGGTTATTGGAAACACCGTCTGCAAATTGGGCTAGCTGGCAAGATGCCCGTTTCGGATGACCTGCCCTACCAATGGTACGACACGCCGAACGTGCATCTATTCACGATCAACGACTTTGAAGATTTTTGTCGGGCGCGTGGTTACCGTATCAACAATCGGCGTGTGCTGGCGGGTGATCACGAGGCGACGTTTTTACCGAATCTGACCGGCACGCTGGCGCTGTATAAGATTGCTACGCGTTAGCGGGTTAGCGGGTTTGCGGGTTAGGGTCAGTGACTAGCCGATTTTTTGCGGTGGCGGGCAACCGCAATTTCTAACTCGATACCAATTGCTTGTGCGTCGATATCGACATCAGCATGCCAAAGCCGATGCACAAAGAGAGAATGGCCGTACCGCCGTAACTCATCAGCGGCAACGGTACACCGACCACCGGCAGAATGCCGCTCACCATGCCGACGTTCACAAATGCGTAGGTGAAAAACGACATCGTCAGCGCGCCTGCCAGCAGGCGTGAAAACGTGGTGGATGCGTTCATCGCGATCATGAACCCGCGGCCAATGACAATCAGGTAAAGACACAGCAACAAGAGCGTGCCAACCAATCCAAATTCTTCGCCAAACACAGCAAGGATAAAGTCTGTTGAACGCTCGGGAATAAAATCGAGTTGTGCCTGTGAGCCACTCAACCAGCCTTTACCAAGCACACCGCCGGAGCCGATCGCAATGGTGGATTGGATGATGTGATAACCCGCGCCGAGTGGATCTTTCATCGGGTCGAGCAGCGTCAAAATTCGGTCGCGCTGGTAGTCGTGCAATAAATTCCATGCGACGGGCATAAATGCGAGACCAGCGATGCCGGCCGCAATTAAGATGCGCCACGAAAGCCCGGCGAGAAAAATAACAAAAAAGCCGGCGGAAAAAACCAGAATAGAGGTGCCCAAATCCGGTTGCCGCATCACCAGTCCGGTCGGCAACATGAGGATCAAACCTGCCAACGCGTAGTCCCGCCAATTGAGTCCTTCTTCCTTTTTATGAAAGTACCAAGCCAAGATCAGCGGCATGCCAAGCTTCATAATTTCGGAAGGTTGAATGGTGACAAAACCAAAATTCAGCCAGCGCCTCGCGCCATTGCGAATTTCACCGAACAGCGCAACACTAATCAGCAGCAGCAAACCTACGATGTAGACGGGAATCGCGATACGCATGAGTGTTTGCGGCGACACGTTTGCGACGATCCACATGGCGATGAAGGCCACCGTGAAATTTCGAAGTTGCCCAAAGGTGCGATCAAATGAGTCACCGCCGGATGCGGAATAAACGGACGTGAGCGAAATGGCCGCGAGCACAACGATGACCACCATCAGCGGACCATCAAGGCGCCGCGTGACAACATCAAAACCGCGCTCAATCGCTTTCGTTAAGGTCATAGTCGCGATTCTTACGTTTCTCGGGATCGGGCTTTTTGCCCAACAGGTAAAAATCAAAAATCTCACGCGCAATTGGTGCTGCTACGCTGCCCCCGTGGCCGCCGTTTTCAACTAACAACGCAATCGCAATTTTAGGATTGTCGGCCGGCGGGTAGGC
>JACMOJ010000108.1 GCA_014378085.1 Burkholderiales bacterium
CTTCGGGTATTGATGGCACTTACCCTGCCGGACTCGCCGTCGCAACGGTCACCAACGTGGACAGAAACCCCGCGTTTCAGTTCGCCAAAGTAACCGCGATTCCTGTTGCCGGCACCGACCAGCAGCGCTTTGTCAAAGTGTTGACGCAGGAGGAATTGAAAGATTACCCGCGACCGGATGTGAAGCCTGAGGATGGCAAACCGGTTCGCGAGCGCGCTGTTTCCAAACGTCGCGAGATCCGCTAGAAGGTCGCCAATGGACTTGTCCCCCGTTTCCCGAGATTCGATGCGCTTGCCCGCGCCGCTGCGATTGCTGGTCGGCTCTTTTGTCATTGCCTGCCTGTTGAATCTGTTGCCCTGGAGTGGCATTGCGTTGCAGCTTGCGCCGGATTTTGTACTTCTCCTACTGCTTTACTGGGCCGTGATGGAGCCGCGTTCGGTCGGCCAGGGGCTGGGCTTTACGCTGGGACTGTTGATGGACGTGGCCAACAGTGCGCTATTGGGTCAGCACGCGCTCATGTACGTCGTCGCCATTTTTCTGGCGCAGCTTCTGCGGGTGCGCGTACTGCAATTGAATCTGCCGGCGCAGGCGTTGCATATTGGTGCCATCCTGATTCTGGCGCAGGGCATTGGCGTCGTGTTGAACCTGTCGCTCGGCCGCGAACTTTCCAGCGGTTGGATGGCGTTTGCGCCGTTCCTCGGAGCACTGCTGTGGCCGCCGCTCAGTCTGGTGCTGGCATTGCCACGCCTTCGCCTTCGTTCCCGACAAATCATCAGCTAGACCATGATAGGTACCGCGATAAAAAACCGCGAAGCGGAACTCAACACATTCCGCAACCGCGTACTGGTCGCAGGCTTGGCCATCCTGATCGCGTTTGGCGCGCTGGTCGCGCGGATGTTTTATCTGCAAGTGATCAAGCACGATTATTTTCATACACTCGCTGAAGCCAATCGTATTTCGATGGTGCCGGTCGTCCCTAACCGCGGCATCATTACCGATCGTAACGGGGTGGTGCTCGCCGCGAATTATTCCGCCTATACGTTGCGTGTCACGCCGTCGCGGGTGAAGAATCTGGATGCAGCTTTCGATGCATTGAGCGGTATCGTCGATATCCAGCCGCGCGACCGGCGACGTTTCAAACGCCTGCTCGAGGACAGCAAGAATTTCGAATCATTGCCATTGCGCAACCGACTCAGCGACGAGGAAATCGCGCGGTTTGCCGTTAACCGATTTCGTTTCCCCGGTTTTGAAATCAGCGCGGGGCTGTTCCGCAATTATCCGTTCAATGAAATTGCATCCCACGCAATCGGCTATATCAATCGCATCAATGCCGCAGACGTAAAACGCATCGAAGCCAACAACCTTGTCACGTTTGACTCGTGGGGCGCATCTAAAACCTGGCGTACACGATTGTATTAACTACTCCAACAAGCGTATTAAGCTCCTGCTGCAAGGGCTCAATCCGGTCGAGTACCGGCTGAAAAATTCTGCATGATCAGCGTGACAACAACTGTCCAACTTCTGGAAGTCAGTTCATAACCGAGGCGATTAAAACGAGGAATACGATAGGCGCCCATTGGCTGTGGCGTACGGATTCAAGAGGAAAAGTTGCATGACTCGGTTAAGCTCTAGTCATTTAGACACGAGTTCTATTGCAAGTAAGACCCCTCCTGAATTTATGGACTCAAC
>JACMOJ010000109.1 GCA_014378085.1 Burkholderiales bacterium
AAAGCCGCTTTTTTGCCTGTTTTTACCTATTGTTTTAGCCTCTAGACCAATGGCCATTTGCGCGAGCAGCTTCTGAATTGATAGCGTCCGTGAATCAATGGGATCTGACCCCGCTTATTTTCAGCATCGGGCTCACGCAAACCAGCTACTGATTCGACCATTTCGAGCTGAGTCAAACGCCCGCCTCCGCCGCCTGCAACTCCTTCAGCGTCCGGCCCTTGGCGTCTTTCCACTCGATGCGCCCGTTGGCGCTACGCCCCAGAATCACCGCCGCGGCGGTACTGGGAGAGCTAAAGGGATAGTCCTGAGAGAAGCGGTAGCCCATACCATCCAACGCCAAAACGCCGTTTGCAATCAGTTCCTGCCGCAGGTCGTACATGCCGCGCACGTGCTGCTGCATGGAAGGGAATGACTCCGCCACCGCCTGCGAACCCACCTTGACCACAAAGCCCTGACTTGCTTCGTAGCCCGTGGCCGCTACCCCCTTGCCCTTGCATGTCAGCACAGATGCCATTGGCGCCTGCACCTTGGTCGCGTGCTCAAACGCATGCACGCCCAGCACCGGCAGCATGCCCAGCATGTGGGCCAGAAAGACTTCCATATCGGCCCGGTCGGCCTCGCTCAGCGACGGCTCGGCGGGCTGGTTGGCGTTGTCCAGCGGCATGCGCTTGGCGGCGCGAGCCAGGGCGATGAGGCGCGACTCCAGAAACTGCACATGCGCCTTGTTGAGCTGCCCGGCCGTGGTGGTGGTGAAGCCGATGGCGCGGGTCCAGAAATCCTTTTGCGCATAGTGGCGCACCAGCCGGGGGCGGATGGGGTCGCCCTCGCCCACGTAGAGCATGTCGCCCTCACCGTCCGGGCGTGGCCCCAGCAGCAGGTACACCCCGGTCTGCGCCAGCTCGGACCGAGCCTTAACCTGCGGCAGCAGCGCACGCGGGAACACAAGCGCCTTGCCAATCCAATTGGACTTGTCGACGATACGCAGGCCGTCGGGGTCGCCGTCGGCGACGAAGATGCGGAGGGAGAAGGGTGTGGGATTCATTTCTTCGGTGACTTTTCCACATGCTCCGCGTATGCAATGTGCCCACGGATACGACTGAGATCATCCGGCGCAATCTTTTCATTGAGAAGAAGGTGGCGGTACGCCCGAATTCTGTTGCGATAACCTTTTGTCAATCGCGGCGTCGGACCATGAACAAGTAACCCGTGAACTTTCAAGCGCGCCGGGATTACCGCAAGATGCTCCTTCTCAGGCGCAATAACCCATTTTTTCGCAGAGAGTACCGCCTTTACCTCCACACCCAAATTGGGAGGGACTTCACCTAGTCCAGAAAACACAAGGTCGTCGGCATAACGTGAGTACCTTATGCCTTCCCGGTTTGCAATTGCCTGTAAAACCAAGTCAGTTTCGAGGAATACCAAATTAGAAAGAACTGGGCTGGCTGGCGACCCCTGCGGCAATCGTCCGTCTAATGTGGTCAATCGAGCAATAAGGTTCGCAGCACGCTCAGAATAGCCCCTTGCAACAAGTGCTGACATTACCCGAGAGGCAGCAACGCTTGGGAAAAAATCTCGCAGATCTAACGAGTAAACCCACCGTGCGCCACAGTGCATTTGGGCTGCCTCAGTAACACCGGGCTTGCCAGGGACAAAACCAAAAACGCAATCCGGTAGCAAAGTCGCCGAAGCTAGATGCGCGCCAATCCAACGTTGAATGAGTTTTAACGCAACCTTTGGAGCTTCAATCTGCCGAGTCTTCTTCCCTTTGCGTATCGCGAATCGACGGTAATAGCGTTGCGGCGCACGAGTGATTGCGCCGATGAATTCTGCACTGACGCCGAACAAAGTACTGACAGTTATGGTCGAGGCGGCGGGCGCAAGACCCAACGATACAAGTCGCCGTATCTCAACTTCGCACTCCTCACGGGTGCGATCTGGAAGTGCCTCGATCAAAGTATCGACCGAGGCAAAAGAGACGAGGAGTGGTGGTGGTGACGCGTTCACCGGAAAAGCAAAGCTAAAAAGCTTTCGTTGATGCCGCCTGCGGGACGGGGGTCGGTTCGGAGGACCGACCGCCGTTCCGCAGGCGTCCTTCTGTCCCTAATCTTCGCTGATGGGCGTGATACACGCCCGCACGATTGCGTCACCACCAAAGTCATATTACCACTGCCTCCGTTTTGCCATGGCTAGCATTCGATCCACATCTGAGCTTGACCCAGACCGATTGTGGGGAACTATCTGCAAACCGGCAGCCGTAAGAATATAGGTCCCTATTTTTTGCCGGACCAACAAACCCCGCTTCCGCGCACTATCCAGCCGCCCGGCAAGCCAGCGATCCGACGGACTTGGCATTCCTCTCTTTCGCAAATCAGCCGCAATACCATCCAAAGCTACCGGGGCATGAGTTTTTACTGTCCTCAGAATGGCAATCGTTGATGGCTCCGGTAGCGCCGGAGACAAGAATTCGATGCCATCACAAACAATTTGCGAGTCGAGAAGAAAATTTGTGACATGTTCCTTCACGTCTGCGGAAGTGGCATCAGGCACTACACCCAGCGTCACCCACACAAGCGCGTGATCGCTGGTTGGAAATGACATGCGCGCGTCAACTACCAAACCTGCGAAGCGGCGAACAAGCAAGGCGCGAAGCCCACTCTCCAGATCGGTAAGCTGTTGCGAGTCACGAAATGCAGTTAACACCCGAAGGTCAAATCGTTGCTCGATGGCACGCGAAATGAACGTGAGCTGGCGTTTCGAGGTGAATCCAGCGCCTGAGGTACTTCTTACCCGATCACGCGGGATTTCCAAAAGCACTGTCCGCGACATTTCATTCAATCGAACAGCAGAAACGAAACTCGCTTCGCGCGTATTCAAAAACGCCTGTATCTCTGATACGTTATTCGACAAGGCCAAGCTCCTTTGAAATTGCAATTAGCTTCCACTTTTCTCTTTCAACACGCCCGTACCAACTGCTGGCTTCCCCAATTGAACAAGAATCGAGCTCAAGACCGGTCGATCCGAACACAACTTTATGACTGGGTTCGTAATCGGCGGCCACTCTTATGTTGTATGCGGATTTCAAAACGGATGCAATCTCGGTAGCAGCACTAATCGACTGGCCCACAATAGCACTGCTACGGCCAGCAACCAAGACACCACTGCGCACCTGTTTTTTTGCCGCACTCTTAATTAGAGCAACAAGATTCTTCTCTATTCGGTTTGGTATCTCAGCGTGTGGCGTCCTCGCCCAAGCTGTATCAATTGTTGCGAGTAAGTCCCTTACAGTCAAAAAGGTCGCATAGTAATGGCGGTTGAAAGCACTACGCCCAAATGCGTCAGCATCTAAATCGCCAGCTCCCAAGCCCTTCGCATGCAAAGAGAGGTGTTCGGCAACGCTTTGCAATCCGGCCATTGCTAGTCTTCTATCTCAAACGATTTAGCCAAAACTGCACTACGTAGCGACTGCGCCCGTTTGAGGTTGGCATCGACTTCTATTGCCACCCGATCAACTACCGACAATAGACGTTCGATTTCTGCAACCAATCGAAGTTGCTCTGCAGCCGGAGGAATCGGAACTGGAAACTCGCTGAGTTTGCCCAGATTGATGGATGCAAGATTAGTCGTCTGTTTTCCTACGCGCTGAAAGTAGTCCTTGCCAAAGGTATTGCCCCACCACGAAATTAGCTTGGGCACCATTTCCGGCAAAAACACGCGCGCGCGAAAGACGTGGTTCTGGTGGATGCAATCGGCGAGCTGGTTTTCCCAAATCCAGCCTCGCCCTAATTTGTCACGATCGCCACCTTCGTTGAAAAGAATGTCGCCGAACTTAAGTCGCAATTCAGCCGCGTCTTCATCCGATGCATTAATTTGCTTGATTTCCGTCAGGTCCAGATAGCCGCGCTGGACGTTGGCGACACGCAAATACGGGACCATACTTGCCGTTGGGTCAGCCCGTTTGCTATCCACTGTGATGCCACCCTTGAGCGCCGCAACAGAATCCAGCCGCGCCCATGCCCAGCCTTCAGGCAATTTGGGAAGACCCTCAACTACTGGGGCTGCGGCTTCTTTGAATTTTCCTTTTTTGTTCCATTGTGTTCGTCGCGCCCCAAGAATCCGTTGCAAAAGCTGCTCACCCGTTTCAAAGCTGCGGCCTTCGCGGCGGGCTAGTTCTGCTTCTGTAGGGACGAGGCGGCCTTCTACAGCGTCTTTGAGGACGGAGGCTTTGTAGCGTTTGAGGTTGGCCTTGACGCGCTGGAGGTTGGCGACGGCTTCGTCGAGGCGGGAGAAGTGCTTTTCGAGTTCGGCGACGATTTCACGTTGCTCCGCAAGTGGCGCAAGTGGAAATGGCAACTGCCGCAACGTCTCAAGCCGAATTCCTTTGACCGTGGTCCCCGAGCCGATAGATTCAAGGAACGCCGCAATTGAAACAATCCAATATTCTAGATATGACTTGTCGAGCCCGGGGCCAGCGATTAAAGCTTTCAAATCCTGATTGATAGCAGCGGCGTATGGCACGCGGACAACCTTGCCCAATCCAACACGGGTCGCAGTTATAACCGTATCCGGTGGAATGATGCTGGTCGCAGATTCGGCAACCGCTCGCTCGGTGATGTGTTCTTGCGCAGCAGCGGGACGACGCGAGCGCATGTCTTTGACCGTGAGCCAAGGAATGTCACCACCCCAATAGGACAGCTCATTGCGAGAAGGCGTACCGCCGCCAATGATTTTTGACAGCA
>JACMOJ010000110.1 GCA_014378085.1 Burkholderiales bacterium
GCGCTGAGCGCGAATGCGGTGCCGATAACAAGCGACTTTTGAATACGGTTATTCATGATGCCTCCTAAACAAGACCGTGATGATAGTGGTGAAGGCAAGCCATCCAACTTTCGTCTGAAACGCATCTGACACATCAGCGCCCACGCAAATCGAATTTCGCTTCAATGTCGTGCATGCTACTTTCGCGAAGCGGCAAAGGCTGTGCGCTAACGCACAACGCACAACGCAACAAAATATATGCGGGTTTACGCACTATCATGTATTGACGATCCGCGTCCGTCGTCGCGCGGCGACGAATGTCTCTTCCCTTTCACCGCTCATCGGCTGAATACGGAAATCTTACGACTAAGCGCGAAGGCTATTTCATCAAGCCTCCCACAAGTAGATTGGCCAGCAGGAGCCCTGAATTAAAAACACTTAAAAGGATTGACCATGAAAATTACCTCTACTGTTGTTGCTGGATTGCTTGCCGCCGCCGCCTTTGCCGCCAACGCCCAAACGGTGCCTCACACGGGTGCTCCCGCCAAACCCGCGACCCCAGCCAAACCAGCTGTCCCGGCGGTAACAGGCACGGGTACCACGCCAACTGTTCCTGCTGTCCCGGCTGTGAGGGCTGTGCCAGCAACGCCGCCGACGATCACAATGCCTAAGTTGCCGCCGGCTGCGACCGGACATATGCCGCCGCGCAAGTAAAAGCGTATCGGCAACAGTGAAAACCGGCGTCTTCGGGCGCCGTTTTTCTTATCTGACAGGTACTGCTATGTTGCTCGCCGTCGTAGAGACAGTCAAAAATCTTAGGTGGTTATTGCACCTAAGAATCCATCAAAAAAAACAACCGTTCACGCTGCTTTTCAGTTGCATGCGAACGCTAAGTGTGTGTCCGCCCCCCCACTGGGTCAATATTCGGTCGGCGGCAACGCTCGACATGTACTTTGTGATTCGCGAGATCGATTCGAAGGCATCATCTGGTGCTTGATTGGAAAACGCTTGCGAGCTGCCAAATTTCAGGAAGTGGAATGGCCTTCTTTCCCGCCAACATCAGGGGTTCGGAGTCAACCTGTATTCAGCTAATAGCCTGATATGAGTCCGAAGCAAATGTCCGCTTTCGGGAAAATCGTAGGACGGCTTTGGGTCAGCTGCGGCGGTTCCCAATGAAAAAAACGGTCCTTGCGCGCACCTCCCTGACTACGGTTAGCATTCAGCAATTAAATCTTTCGGAGTAGGCCATGCTGATTGCCGGGCTGGTGATTTTTTTAGGGCTTCACTCGTCGCGTATCTTTGCCTACAATTTCCGCGCCGGAATTATCGCGAGCCGCGGCGAGAATGTGTGGAAAGCTATTTATTCGGTGCTCTCCATCATCGGCTTTGTGCTGATCGTTTACGGCTACGGCGAAACGCGTTTAGCACCCATCACGTTGTGGAATCCGCCCGTTTGGACCCGCCACGTCGCCGCGCTACTGACGCTGTTTGCATTTATCCTTTTGGCGGCAGCGTATGTGCCAAAAAATCCGATCAAGGCAAAGCTGGCCCACCCGATGTTGCTCGGCACCAAGGTGTGGGCGGCGGCGCATTTGTTGGCGAATGGCAATGTCGCCGACGTGCTGTTGTTCGGAAGTTTTCTGGTGTGGGCAATTTTGTGTTTCCGTGCGGCAAAAAAGCGTGATCGGGCTGCGGGCACAGCCCATCAATCGGGTACGGCGCTTAGCTTGTTTGCGACCGTTGGCTTGGGCATTTTGCTCTGGTCCGCATTCGCGTTCTACCTGCACGCGGCGTGGATTGGCGTGCGGCCGTTCGGCTAATCTAAGAAATTAAACGCGCCAAGGCACGGGCGTTTTCGAGCACTTCTGGCTGAAATCTGCCGTAGATAGGCGAGTTATTTGTAATCGCAAACAGCGGATAGCGAGAATATTGAAGGCCATTCAATCCGCGTCCGAGTTGAAATCACGGCCTTGCCGCGCAGTCACAAACCGGCGAGCCCTCATCAAACACGACGCGCCAACGACCATCGGCTTCCAATCACCAGATGGAATTGAAGCGCTGTGAGGCTTTGCCATCTAGGCCGACGACAGGGCCGCTCGATTTCGCGAGCGTTCCTGAGTCGAGCACTTGGACGCGGTCAGGCTTCCATGAAAATGGTGCGCTAGATGACGCGAAAAACCGCTTCCAGTGGGCGATGACTGCGTCGCGGCCTCGCAGCGGGTTCGGGCCCGCCATGAATATCGCCTCATTGGCGATATGCGACTGGAACGCGACGAAGTCTCGGTCTGCCATCGTTTTTGCGAACGCGATTTCAACTGCAGTAACCTGCTGGACAAGATCATCATTGGATCGCGGCGGCGTCACGGCGGCACATCCTGCGCAAAGCGCAAAGAAAAGTGCGGCAAAGCTTCTTGGCATAACCATCTCCTTTTTGTTCTATTGCGCATTGCGAGTTTTTGGATAATCAGATTAAGTGCTCCTAGTAAGTTAACGGCGCTCCCCTTGCCAGTACGCGCTGTTTGACGTTACCCGCGAGTCGCGTCAACGATAACGATAAACCGCGCTATTTAGTTTGCATCTGCCAACTGCCATCCCATTGACTCCCCGGCGGATGTTCTCTCATTTGCCGAATGCGTTTGATAAATTCTCCCGCTGGCCCATCCTCCGGGTAGGCACTCAATAAGGTTTGGAAGTCAGTCTCGGCTTCATCCCATCGTTGGCTTCGATAGGCCGCCATCGCGGACGCGTGCATGGATACTAGCCGCCTCTGTGGGGCCGTTGCCATTTCCATCTCACAGAGTGGCTCGAATACCTTGACCGGTTCCTGCTTGCCTTTCGCGGTAATGACGTCGATTTCCCGCACAAGAAAGGCATCTCCTGTCCTTGCATAGGTGCCGTCACTGATCAGAAAGCGAACGCCGTACTCCTTGCACGCCCCCTCAAGTCGTGCAGCTAAGTTGACGGTATCCCCGATGATGGTGTAGTTCTTCATGCTTGCCGAACCCATGTTTCCGATGAGAACCGGGCCAGTCGCGATTCCAATGCGAATATCAATATCGGGCGCACCCGTCCTCAATCCCGTCACGTCTGGGATCTGCGCGCGGAAACGATCAAGAAACTCAAACATTTGCAGACCAGCACGCACGGCTAGCGTGGGATGTTCGTCTTCCTTGACGAACGGCTCGCCCCAATAGGCCATGATCGCGTCGCCGATGAACTTATCAATCACCCCCTGGCCAATCGCAATTGGTTTAGACATCTCCACCAAATAGGCGTTGAGCAGACGAACCAACGACTGTGGCGTAAGCTGCTCGGCAATCGTCGTGAAATTGGCGATATCGGAGAAAAATACCGTCATATTGCGACGTTCACCCTCCTTGTCCGAACTGCCCGGTGCCAGCAAATGGCGGACGATACGGGGATCTACGTATTGACTGAAGGTTAGCTTGATTGCCTCGCGCTCGCGCAACCCCAGCGTCATGTCGCGGAACGCGATTGCAAGTTTGCCGATTTCGTCTTGGGTGGTCGGCTCGACATTTACTGTCAGATCGCCCTTCGCCACGGCATTGCTACTGTCGATCAATTGGCGAATCGGCAATAGCATCCGCCGCGTAATAACAACGGCCAATAAAACGCCAATAAAAAACGCAGCAATCGCCACCAGCAGATTCTCATGGCCGAGCAGCGCACGTTTGCGCTCGTGTTCCATGACTAACGCAGCCTGTTGGTTGATGAAGTCAGCAAAACTGCTTTCTGTCGCCTCTAACAAATCATAAATACCGCGCTGCTCGCGGGCAAGCTCATCGATGGCCGCGGTCGCGCTCGCGGATTTGTTCTTCCTCACCAGCTCGACTGTCGATAAAACTTGCCGCTCGAAGGTTTGCCGCTCTTTGTCAATTTGCGGCATCGCGGCCTGCAGCCTTGCAAGCGCGATCGCGTCGTTGACTTCGTTCACCCGTTTAAGGGTGTCGGCTAACGCCGCCTCTATCGCAAGGATTTCACCCCCAACAGTTGCCGAAAGCTCCTTAAATGCTGCAAGCTCTTTTTCTACTAGAGCATCGTTGACTACCGGAGCCGACGCGAGGCGCAGCATTCTTTCTTCCAACACCTGTTGTTCGAGCAGGTGAAGCGCAATCTTCTCTAACGAGCGTTGTGGCGGTACCAGGTACTGCGTGAGATCCTCAAGCTCTTCGCCACTCTTCTTGGCCACGTATTCGCTATAGGTTGCGATCACCAACATGATGGCTAACAGGAACGCAATCAGCCCTATAAATTTCTGGCCGATTGGGACACGATTAATGAACTTGAGCATAGGTACGCAATCCTTCGATCCATATCGAGTGAGTCGACGCCTAGATGGCAACCAAGGCAAGGTCCGTGGATGCTAGCAGACCCAGCTGGTTCGCCGCGTTGCGACGAGCCAGCTTTTCGGCATGCACTGGCAAATGCGTGGCGGACGAGATGAACGTTAGTCGCTCAGATGCTGGCGGCGCCTGAATCAGATGGGCAAGCTGCGCGGCCGCCCAACACCTTCCGACACGCCGTAGTTAACCTGTAGCCAGACCCACGATCTGTTCGCGCAACACGATCGATTTACCACGTTGTTCGAGATAGCCGCGGGTTCGCAGCTCTTTCATGGCGCGGCTAACGCCTTCACGCGAGGCGCCAATCATGCGGCCGATGTCGCGGTTGGTGAGGTGGGTATCTACGATGCGGGTGCCGTTGACAAGTTGCGCTTCGCACAGCAAAAAGTCGGCCAGACGGGCGTCAAGCCCTTTCAGCGCGATGCTGCCGAAACGAGCGTCAGCGGCGCGGGCGCGTTTGAGGAGATGGCGAAACAGCGCCCGGGAAAGTACATGGTGCTGCGCAATCAAGTCTTGGAATGTCGACTTCGCAATCATCACCACGTCGCAGTTTTCGCGGGCGACCACACTCGAGGCGAGCAGAGAATCTTCGAGCAATTCCGCATCACAAAAGTGGTCGCCGGGCTTTAGGATCGATAGGATGACTTGATTGCCGGCACTGTCTGTCATGACGGAATGGGCGACGCCCGACGCGATCACAACTAAGTGTTGCGGCGATTCGCCAGCAAGCGCAATCGTTGCGCCTTTTGTCACGGCGCGGCGCTTCGCACCCTCGGCGATATCCGCCAGCGTGTCTTCCGGGAGATCCGCAAATAAGGTAGCAGCTTGCAACAGCAGCGGCGAGGCGTTCGGCGAGGCCATGTTTTGCTCCAGGACTGCCGAAAGCGGTACCGCGGTTGGGTTGACGGGTGGGCGGTTGAGATGGTTCGGTGTTCCTCTATTTCAGCATCGCGTTCGATTTCTTGAACACCAAGCACAGTGCGGCGGGTAAGATAAAGTCTTTCAGCGCGCTCGCTCGCCATACCGAAATTATTTCGAATGTAAGCGCCCGCTAACGATATTTTCTTCAGTTATGGGCTGCTTTGCCTGTTCAACGCCTTGAAAAGCCCAGCTTCGTCACTATAATTAGCACTCGTCGTAGTTGAGTGCTAACGGACATTGAGTCCACGCGGCCCCTTTGCGCTGTTCCGTCAGCCACCATTCATCGAAGACGCAGGCCGTCGGGCGAACCCAACTCGCTTTGACAATACCGGCCAACCGGATCTGTTTTTGTTTCAACCAACCACTAGGAGTGAGTTATGAAATTGCGTCCCCTGCACGATCGCGTGATCGTAAAGCGTCTGGAAGAAGAGCGGAAGACCGCCTCTGGCATCGTGATCCCAGATACGGCTGCTGAAAAGCCAGACCAAGGCGAAGTGCTCGCCATTGGTCCAGGCAAGAAAAACGAAGATGGCAAGGTATCGCCAGTTGACGTTAAGGTCGGCGACACGGTGTTGTTTGGCAAGTATTCCGGCACGACCGTCAAGGTTGACGGTGATGAGCTTCTTGTTATGCGCGAAGAGGACATCATGGCCGTTGTTGCCAAGTAAAGTTTCGCAGTTGGCGGCCATGCTTTGTCGCTGCTCGAATTTCTTGCTCATGTACAAACGCGTACACGTCGCTTCAAAATTCTCCGCGCGCCTCGCCTGACGACCAACTGCTCACGTTCTTCGACAACAATCCCGCTTCGAATTTGCCGCATGTTTAGCGGCACCCAATTCAACACTGATACGAGGTATTCATCATGGCAGCTAAAGAAGTCAAATTTGCCGGCGACGCACGCGTCCGCATGGTTCATGGCGTAAACGTTCTCGCCAACGCAGTTAAAGTCACACTTGGCCCAAAGGGCCGTAACGTAGTGTTGGAGCGCTCGTTCGGCGCGCCAACCATCACCAAAGACGGTGTCTCCGTTGCCAAAGAAATCGAACTTAAAGACAGGTTCGAAAACATGGGCGCACAGATGGTTAAGGAAGTTGCTTCCAAGACATCCGATGTTGCTGGCGACGGCACCACCACCGCCACCGTATTGGCACAGGCAATTGTTGTTGAAGGCATGAAGTATGTTGCCGCCGGCATGAACCCAATGGATTTGAAGCGCGGTATCGACAAGGCTGTTATCGCCATCGTTGCCGAACTGAAAAAAATCTCCAAGCCAACCACGACTAACAAAGAAATCGCCCAAGTCGGCGCGATCTCGGCCAACTCTGACGCCAACATCGGCGACATCATTGCCAAGGCAATGGAAAAAGTCGGCAAAGAAGGCGTCATCACTGTTGAAGACGGCAAGTCACTCGACAACGAGCTCGACATCGTTGAAGGTATGCAGTTTGACCGCGGGTATCTCTCCCCATACTTCATCAACAACCCAGACAAACAAGTTGCCAACCTAGAAGATCCGTTCATCCTCCTGCATGACAAGAAGATCTCGAACATCCGCGACCTGCTGCCCGTATTGGAGCAAGTTGCCAAGGCCGGTCGTCCACTGTTGATCATCGCCGAAGATGTCGACGGCGAAGCACTTGCCACCTTGGTGGTGAATAACATCCGCGGCATCTTGAAAACCACCGCAGTAAAAGCGCCTGGTTTTGGTGACCGTCGTAAAGCCATGTTGGAAGACATCGCGATCTTGACCGGCGGTACTGTGATCGCAGAAGAACTTGGCTTGAAGCTTGAGAACGTGACCCTCAAGGATCTGGGTCGCGCGAAGAAGATTGAAGTGGGCAAAGAAAACACGACGATCATTGACGGCGCAGGCGACCAAGAAGCGATCAAAGCACGCGTTTCAACCGTTCGCAAACAAATCGATGACGCCACCAGCGACTACGATAAAGAGAAACTGCAAGAGCGCGTGGCCAAGTTGGCTGGCGGCGTTGCGGTGATCCGCGTCGGTGCTGCGACGGAAGTCGAAATGAAAGAGAAAAAAGCCCGCGTCGAAGACGCGCTGCACGCAACCCGTGCCGCGGTTGAAGAAGGTATCGTTGCTGGTGGTGGTGTTGCATTCCTACGCGCCCGTACCAACGCAGGCAAAATTAAAGGCGACAACGTTGAGCAGGACGCAGGTATCAAGATCATCATGCGTGCGATAGAAGAGCCGTTGCGCATGATCGCGCAAAACGCTGGCGACGAGCCATCGGTGGTCGTCAACAAGGTGGTTGAAGGCAAAGGCAACTTTGGCTACAACGCTGCAACCGGCGAGTATGGCGATCTGGTCGAACTCGGCGTGCTGGACCCAACCAAAGTGACCCGTTACGCGTTGCAAAACGCCGCATCGGTCGCATCCCTAATGCTCACCACCGACGCAATGGTTGCTGAGTTGCCAAAGGATGAGTCTGGCGGCGGCATGGGTGGTGGCGGGATGGGTGGGATGGGCGGCATGGGCGGTATGGACATGTAGACCCGCTTTGATTGACGGGCGCTGGCCGCGTTTGCCGGCGGCTCGTGTACAAATCCGTACACGTCGCCCGCAGTTGTCACCACCGCTGCCTTGCCATCACCCCGTCACTCAAACCGGTGAAACCTCGCCGTTTGCACCAAAGCACCAAGTAAAAGGCCCCGCTCACGCAGGGCTTTTTTGCGTTGTACGCTTCCGCATATATCATTGGCTATCTGACGCGTTTGAGAAGCATGCCGAATGAATAGCGTACTAGTGGTTGAAGATGACGAAATCGTCCGTGAGGTGATTGCGCGGACCCTGCGCGCGCGGCAATTCGAAGTAACGGTGGCGCCGAGCGGCGAAGATGCGCTCGCGCTGATTCGTTCGCGTGTGTACGACATGATTCTGACCGACGTAAACATGCCGGGTATGGATGGCTTTAGCTTCATCCGCTCGGTGCGCATGACCCCGACGTTGGGGCAACCGGAAGTCATCTTCATTTCCAGCACAGATGATCGCGCACTATTCAAGCGCGCAATGAACGTTGGCGCCTGTGACTTTCTGATCAAACCTTTTACCGGTGCGGAACTGGGTGAGGCCGTCACTTCACGTTTGGCAGACCGTGTCAATCGTACGGGGATGCACACAGCCGTTGGTCAAGGTGTGAAGAACGCAAGCGGCGCGGCATTAGTCGTTCCTGGCTATGAAACAATTCGCACACTGGGCGAAGGCGCCAGTTCAAAGGTGTTGCTGGCAAAACATCTGCACAGCGGCGAGCAGCACGCGCTAAAGCTGGTGCGGCTACCGGATCAATCCGGCGAGCAACGTGAGGTGATCAACCGGTTTCTGGCGGAATACTCGATGTTGGTGCGCATCGCGCATCCCAACGTTGCCCACGTGTTTGAACATGGGCTGGTGGAAAACTATCTCTACATCGGCATGGAGTACCTGCCCGGTGGCGATCTGCGTCTCGACATTGAGGCCGGCATGGCAGCGCAACGTGCGCAAAAATATGCCGGGCAAATTGCCGCCGCACTCAGCGCCATCCATGGTGCCGACATCATTCACCGTGATTTGAAGCCGGCCAACATCCTCATGCGTATGACAGGCGAAGCCGTACTTGCCGACTTTGGTATCGCAAAACAAATCGGGTCAGGGCTGGCGCTGACACAAAGCAATATTGCGCTCGGCACGCCTTGTTACATGAGTCCTGAACAGGCGACGGCCAGCCCGCTTGATGCCCGCAGCGACCTGTATGCGCTCGGTGTGCTGCTGTTTGAAATGCTGACGGGACGCCCACCATATCTCGCCCCGACCTCAGTCGAAATTATGGCGATGCATGTGAATGCCGCAGTACCCACGCTGCCGGAAAAATTTGCCGTCTTTCAGCCTGTGCTGCGACGTTTGTTGGCCAAGGAACCGGGCGATCGCTTCACCTCGGCAGAGGCAGCGCGAAAGGCGATCGCGGCGGTAAAGGTTTAGCGCGCCCGTACCGCAACCTCGCGCTCGAAATCAAGCAGCCATTGCTTGCGCGCAAGACCACCTCCGTATCCCGTCA
>JACMOJ010000111.1 GCA_014378085.1 Burkholderiales bacterium
AGAAAGGCGCGCGGGTTGTCATTGCCACCGACGCCGTATTCAGCATGGACGGCGACGTCGCGCTGGTGCCGGAGTTACTCGCGCTGGCTGAACAATACGATGCACTCTTGGTGCTAGATGACGCACATGGCTTTGGTGTGCTGGGTTATCGCGGCCGCGGTGTGCTCGAACACTTCAACTTGATCGGCTCCGCGACTAAGCCGGCCAACCAACGTATCGTCTATATGGCCACACTTGGCAAAGCAGCGGGTGGCTACGGCGCGTTTGTAGCGGGCAATGAAGACATCGTTGACTGGATCATGCAGTCGGCGCGAACCTACCTATTTAGTACCGCCACCCCGCCCGCCATCGCCGCAGGATGTATCGCAGCGTTGGACATCATGAGCGAGGATCACGAGCGTCGGCGCCATTTGCGCACCTTGATCGATTTTTTCAGCGACTCCCTGAAACTGCAGTTTGCAAATATGCCGTTTTCGCAAACCGCCATACAGCCGATCATCATCGGCGACAACGCCACAACCTTGCAGTTTGCGGAATTGCTCCGCGAACGGCACTTTCTGGTTCCGGCGATACGTCCGCCGACCGTCCCGCAAGGCACCTCGCGGCTCCGTGTTTCGCTATCGTCAAATCATGTCGCAGACGACGTTTTTGACTTAATCACCGCGATCACCGACATCGAAGTCACGTTGATGGGAAAGCCAAGCCGGCCATGAGCGTTTTTGTCGAGGTCGTCGTAGGACCGACACCATCCGCACCCAATTTGACCTTGCTGCACGGCTGGGGGCTCAATGGCGCAGTGTGGAACGGTGTGCGTGATGCTTTAGCCAGCCGCTACACACTACACATAATCGATCTGCCCGGCCATGGACGTTCCCATGGCGCACCCGTCAACACCATGGATGCATTTGTTGAGGCGGTGGCTCACGCGATGCCCGAGCGTGGACACCTGATGGGCTGGTCGCTCGGCGGCCACACGGCGCTCGCCATTGCCGCCAAACATCCTATACGGGTTGATCGCTTAGCCACCGTTTGTTGTACGCCGTGTTTTATCCAATCCGCTGACTGGCCTCAAGGCAAAAAGGCGGAGGTGCTTGCCGCGTTTGCGGCACGTCTCGGCACAAATTATTCGGCAACTATCCGCAATTTTCTGGCGCTACAGGCACTTAGTGGAGCAATTGCGCAGCCGGAAATGCGCAACGTGATTCGCACCCTGTATGAAGCGGTTGAAGCGCATGGTGCACCACAGGTCGCAAGTCTTGCTGCCGCGCTTGAGATCTTGAAAGTCAGTGATATTCGTGGACGTGTACCGCAGATTCAGCAACCCACGTTGGTCATCCAAGGCGACCATGACGCACTGACATCGACTGCATCTGCGCAATGGCTCGCCGACAACTTACCGAACGGCACTTATTGCCTTATTCAACACGCCGCACATGCGCCCTTTTTGTCGCACCGTGAGGCGTTTCTCGATCACGTGTTTTCCTTTCTAGCCGGTTGATGACAACATAATGCGAAGCTAATGGGAAACTAATGGAAAACTCGCGCCGACCACTTTTGCCTCAGGCTCGCGACGTACAACGTGCATTCGACCGAGCAGCAGCCTCGTATGACGAGCACGCCTATTTGCAACGCGAGATTGCTGACAGATTGTTCGAACGGCTCGATTACATCAAGCTGACGCCACAACGGATTCTGGAGCTCGGCTGCGGCACCGGCTACGCGACCAACAAGTTGCTGGCGCATTTTTCCGAGGCGTCAATCGTCGCCCTAGATCTCGCCGACGGCATGTGTCGGTACGCAAAGCGCCAAATGCCACGCCAAACCGTTTGGGAACGCCTGCTCAGGAAGCGTGCTTCGGTGAACTTTATTTGCGCGAATGCCGAGCAGCTTCCCATTGGCGACGAGACCATGGATTTTGTGATCTCCAACCTTACACTGCAATGGTGCGATGTCGAGAAAGTTGCCGGTGAGGCAATGCGCGTCCTGAAGCCAAACGGCCTGTTCATGTTTACCAGCTTCGGGCCCGACACCCTCGGGGAGTTGCGTGCGGCGTTCCGGCAGGTCGACGACAAGCCGCACGTCAACACGTTTGTGGATATGCATGACGTGGGCGACATGTTGCTCGCTGCCGGGTTCTCTGATCCGGTGATGGATCAAGAAACCATCACCATCACCTATAGCGAGCTCAAAACATTACTGCGCGAACTCAAAGGCATCGGCGCACACAACGTTTTGCCCCAGCGCAACAGCGGCTTGATGGGCAAAGGACAGTGGCAAGCGCTGGTGAGCGCCTACGACCAGTTTCGTATAAATGGCAAGTTGCCCGCGACGTATGAAGTGGTTTATGGCCATGCTTGGAAACCCGCGCTGTCAAAACGTAAAACCATCGACGGGCAACAAACGATCCCGCTCGGCGAATTCAAACGAATGGTGAAACAAACATGAAGAGCTTTTTTATCACCGGCACCGATACCGAGATCGGAAAGACATTTATCACCTGCGGGTTGCTCGTCGCGTTACGTGGCCGAAGCGTTAACGCCGCGCCGATGAAACCGATCGCCGCTGGTGCTGTTCAACAAGACGGCGTGAACGCCAACGAAGACGTGCGCGCGTTAATGGCAACTTACGGCAAACCCATCGCGGCTTCGTTGATCAATCCCTATTGTTTCACCGAGGCAATCGCGCCACATATCGCCGCGGAACACGAGCGGCGGGCGGTTGATTTAAGCGTTGTTGAAACTGCCTACAAAACCTTGCGTGCATCGCATGACACAGTACTCGTCGAAGGTGCTGGCGGTTTTCTCGTGCCGCTTTCCGCAGCAGAAT
>JACMOJ010000112.1 GCA_014378085.1 Burkholderiales bacterium
AAGGCAGACAGATTCGAGGGCAATTCCAGTGAGGGCTCGCTCGCGCCTTCGACTTCCAGGTTTGGGATGTGCAGCCCTTTACGGTTCAAGATGCGATAGCGCTCGATTACGGTGGGCGCAAACGCAAGAAGCGACTCTGGGTCGTTCTTGTTGTCCGACTCACACATCCACTCATAAAGCAGGCGACAGGATGCCAGCGTCAGGTGTGTCCGGTTTCTCTGTTCTCGCCACAGGGCGTCTGCGAACTGACGCACCATCTGAGGTGCGACCGTTGACAGCGGCGTGACCTGGTTTCGTTGAGCCCAGTCCACCCAGGTGCCAAGTCGCCACACGCGAACGCGAACTGCGGTGTCACTGAGGTCGCTCTTGGAGCAATAAATCGACCACTTTGCGATCGTATTAGTCCACTCCGTTCGCCACGGCGAAGGGGCTTCTGGTCTAGCTCCGGACATGTAAATCCGTTTGGCGTGCGCGACCAGCGCCGCCACCACCGTTAGTGTTGCGGTTTGCTGCTGCTGCAACCTGGCTCAATCGGTAACCTCTATCAGGTAGCCCGCTGCGCGCATCAAATTGAAAGCGCGACGGAATGCAGTGGCAATGCCGCCGAACTGCGAGCGCGGCAACAGCACTACGCCCAAAGGGGCTAGCGCAAAAATTGAGCTATACGTGTCTGCGTCGCCTTCGCTGAGGCGACGTTCGCGCTCGTCAGCCGACAACACGTAGATCTGATCAGTCGGAAACAGGTATTGGCGTTCTGAGTCCAGGTAGAGCGCGCAAGCGATGTCTTCAAGCCTCGGGGTAGGATCAACCGTCATCACCGCGCCGCGGCGGCTATGCGCAGCATTGGCTGGGAAAAACGCCTTCCATGTATCGTTTGCGCTGGCGCGATCTGCGTCCCAAACGCGGGTGATGTGGTGCGCGCTAAGGGTGATTATTCCAGCGTCGTCTAGCGCTTCGCGAAACGCAGAATGTGACAAAAGCCCCACCTCTTGCAGGCGCATGCCGATCGCGACGACCACTTGCTCGATGGCAGCCACCGTGTCCGGAGAGCCGTCACCAGTGATGACGTAGATTTCGTCCCCAAATAAACTGGCTACTACGATCAACTGCAACTCGCCAAGGCGCTTGGAATTATCGGGCAGCATACGCTTTAACTGGCCTTGGTCAGGCACGGATGGGAAGGTGGCAGTGGAGGTAGAGATGGGGGCGATGTCAAGCGATCTCATGGATGTTTTCTCTCAAGAACAAACACGCATTTTCGCCGTGTGTGCCGAGAGTCACGGGTGACTCTTCTCGATTGGTTGTCTCGGGAAGCAGGTTGATTGCGTCATTAAACGTAGGTCCCAAAAACGCCTTCATCGCGCCTATGTCAAACGCAAGGGCGGCGCTGGTCGTCGCTCCTTGAACGCTCACCGTCTCTCCCGTCATCAGCGCATCGCGGATCAGCATGGAAATTTTCTCTAGTTGCTCAATATGCTGGCTACTGTAGCAACTCATCTCTGTTGGTTTTGCTGCGACGGAAGGTGTTAACGGCGCCAAGGGGGCTGAATCAAAAGACGGGCTTCCCATCAGATCGTCAAACTCTGCCATTTGCGCCTTTGAGGGCGCTGTATTTGCGACCGGAATTGCTACGCTGGCGGGCACGAGCACGGCGGGGGGATCCGCCCCACGTTCCTTGCGATTGCCGCGTGGCCCGAAAATACTTGGCGCCGCTACCAGGAGCTTTTCGTATTCAGGCAGGGCGGCAAGCTTGCCGATTAACGGGTCTTTGTCGTCGAGACAAAGAAAAAACCCCGCAGGCATTTTCGGCGCGTCTTTATTTGGGGATGGGCATTTCCACGCTTCGGTCAAGACGTGATTCGCACGATCGGAAAACACGTCCCCCTTGGTTCTGACCACATAGGCCGGATAAAGGGCGGATTCATTGGCGGACTCGGTGCTACGCGTCATCGGATTCCACAGCCATCCCTTTGCCTTCACTGCTGCCAGCAACTTAAGTGAGATGGGAGATAGCGATTTCGAGTTGCCGCGCGTGAACTCCCCTTTGTGCTCGGACGGGCAGTCTTGTAGCGCCACCATGCGAGGGCGCAGGGTGGGCTCAACGACAAACAACAGGCGGCGCTGGCGCTGCTTATCATCGACTCGATAGCCGATTGCGCCGCTGCAGTTGATGTTTTTCTCCAAAAAAAGCAACCGGCAAAACATATCGAGCAACGTGCTGCTGTTGGTAAGCGCGCTTACCGCCGCGACGCTTCGTATGTGCGAGGAGCGGGCTGCTTTAATCTCCACTGGGGACGCCGCGTCGTCGATTCGACGCTCAGCGTCTGCCAGCCTGTCGTAGGCAATATCCAGTGGTGATGGTGGAGGTGCCGACAGCACCTCCACGGAGGATGCCGCTGGAACATGTGCCGGAACAGGAGGAGGGGCAAGCACGGGCGCATTCGCATTGGTTATCGCCAGCACCGCTGGAGCTGCCGTTGTCGGGAGACTCGTTGTCGGCGCTGGAACCGTAAGCCCGGACGCCGGCCTTGCCGATGGACGTTGAATCTGTGGTTGGGACGAAGCCAGCGCAGCCTTGACGCTCTTATACGAAGCCTCGGAAGCACCCGCTTTGGTGTCGGCCTTAATCAGCAGGTAGACCAGGGCGTGTCGCAAATCGTCGATGGCCCGGTTATCAATGTTGATCGGCATATGACGCTCAGCATGGTAGTGCCCGATTACCGCTGTCAGCGTGTCCCGGTCGGCGGTAGGTATCTGCCACCACGCCTCCATGCGGGACAACACCACGATGCCCATTCGATCGTGTTCGTCACTGAGAATTTCGTATTGCCCAGGCTGATCGGCTTTTTCCCGGTACGCCAACAATTTGCCTATATCGTGGGCGAGTCCTATCAGCAGGATTAACGGACTGTCGCGGTGTCGATCAAACGTAAAGTCCTTGTCGCGACTGGACACGCCCCGCATATCGGCGGAAGTGAACTGATATTTGTTGCGTTCCTTGTGGCAATAGAAAGCCACCAAAAGGCTGTGTGGAAGCAACGAGCGCCCTCCGTGATAGGACGGGTCGTGCGCAGCCGGAAACGTTGGTCGGTACGCGATGGTCTGCAACACTGTTTTCGCCAACCTCACATGCGCGGCTGAATGTTGTTCGTGGTGCGCGCACCATTGATTCCAGAACGCGACGGCAGACATTCCGTCTCGCGCCTGTGTGTCGGTGATCTCCGGCACATTAGAAAACCAAAGATCTGACACTTGGTCGGCTGCCGCAAGCGGGGGCCGTTGTTGCGGCACTTTCCCGATGGGAACGGACATCCCGCGCACGGTCTCCCCCGTGAGTGAGGCAATCCGGTCGTCGCGGTCTGTTTTGTAGAACAACCACGTAATGAGCCCCGCGAGTGCTCCCACAAAAACTGTCACGCCTACGATTGAGACCAGTTGTGACCGCGAGAAACTAAAAGGGTGCAGCACCGTGTCGGCAATGAACAGCGTCACCGCCAAAGTGGTGACTGCTTGAACCAGCGGTTCCTTGACAACCATGCGTTACGCGCGCACGCGAGCGAGCGAGCGTGTCACCGGTCAGTGCGTGTTGGCGGTTTGCCGCCGTCTGTGCTCGGCTGAAAAATCTGCGCGCGCAGATTCCGACAATAGACCGGCTGCTGCCACTGGCGCGAGACGTGAACCCCGCTCATCCACGACGCTGCCGACGTGATCGTACTGCTCGTTTACGGGCAGCACGAGCCATGTCGCAATGGGCACGCCCTGTACGACTGGATGGTCAGCACCATCCTCCTCCGCTGCAGCGTCGGGGCTAGATCGGGGTGAGACCTGACGATCGCCTTCTGACTGAGCGCGACGACGCAAGGTTGCACGGCCCCGCAACTCTTGCGCCCACGTAGGCAGCTTCTCTTCGTGGGGCAAGTACAAAATCTGCTCTTGTGAGGCCACCCGGAATGCGTCTGTCTGGAAGTAGGTTGTGTAATGGCGTCGCAACGTTCCGTCTGGGTTCGTCATCGCCGCGCCGTCGGCATCATAGGATGGGTGCCACTGAATTTTTAGTTCGGCGACAACATAAACGGGATCGCCCACACGTACCGAGCGCACCAGGTTTTTGTGGCTTGATCGGTAGAGCCGTACCGGAATGCGGTTGTGATCTTCCTCGTCTTGTCGAAGCAAGATTTCACTGTATTCCGCGTACTCGATTGCGACGCCGTCCTCTATTCGCTGGCGCATGATCGTTCGCTTGCCCGCGATGATGCCTGCCAAAAACATTTGATTGGGCGTACCGGATAGCTTGAGCCCGCTGCCCATCGGATTAAACGAGTTGTCGAAGTTGCCCGCCTCGCCTGGGCGAGGACGCTTCAAAAATGCTGCGCTTAATGGCAAGGCTGCGCTCTCGCACGCGCCGATGTAGCGCAA
>JACMOJ010000113.1 GCA_014378085.1 Burkholderiales bacterium
CCGCAACGCTGCCGCCGTGCATTTCCAACAGCCGCTGCACCAGACAGAGCCCAATGCCCAAACCGCCTTCTGAACGGTCAAGTGACCGCTCCGCCTGCGTGAAGAGGTCAAAGATATGTGGTAGCAGTTCGGGCGCGATACCGATGCCGCTGTCCCTTATACACACCACCGCTTCTTCACCCTCCTGCGCAAGAGTCAGCCAAATGGAGCCACTCTCGATGGTATATTTGGCTGCATTGGTGAGCAGGTTGACGATGATCTGTTCGATGCGGGCGGCGTCTGCGTGGAGCCATATTGGTTCAAGCGGCAAGTTAAGCGTGATTACATGGCGTTGCCGATCGATCAGTGGATTAACCGTCTCGACCGCATTCTTTATTACGTGGCTCAATTCCAATCGCTCCCGGTGGAGATTAATCCTGCCGGTGGTCAGACGTGAGACTTCCATCAAATCGCCGATGAGCCGGGTCATCTGTCCGACCTGACGTTCGATAATGCCGCGTGCCTGATGCTGAATCGAGTCTTCGTCCTTCTGCAGGCGCAACAAATGCACGGCATGGAGGATCGGTGCCAGGGGGTTGCGCAGTTCATGGCTCAACATCGCAAGAAACTCGTCCTTGCGATGATCTAGCTCGATCAACGCCGCTTCCGAACGCTTGCGCGCGGTAATATTGTTGAAAATGACCGCAATGCGTCGCTGTTTCGGCTCCCCAATCTGAAACGCGTAGACATCAAACCAGCTTTTAGTGGCTTTGAATTCATTCTCAGCGCGAATCGGCTCACCCGTGATCGCGACTTTGCCGTAGATGTCGAACCAGTAATCTTCAACGACCGGCGCCAATTCGCGTATGCGTTTTCCAACAACGTCTTTCATTCCGGACTGTTTGGCAAAGGCGGGATTGGCTTCGACGTATAGCAAATCGACGGCCTTTTCCTGCGCATCAAAAATAACGTCAAAGATGCAGAAGCCTTCATCGATCGAGTTGAATAGATTGCGGTAGCGCTCTTCACCTTCATGCAAGGCCGCCTCGGCGTTCTTGCGCTCGGTGATGTCGATGTTGGTGGCAAACGATTTCAGCGGCTTACCGTCAACGTCATGCTCAATTATCCAGCGGGTCTCGATCCAGCGCTCGATCTGGTCGTCACCGAGAACGCGGTATTTAAGCTTGCCAGAGGGCTTTGCGCCGACGAACTCTTCGTGTGCGGCCGCCACGCGCGCACGGTCTTCGGCAACGACATGGGCGAGCAGTTGTTTGGTGCCCTCAGCAATATCGGTTTCCTGCCCGAGCGGTGGGGTGTAACCCATCACCGTCGCGAAGTTGTCCGCGGTGCGCGCGCCGCCGCTGACAAGGTCCGCCTCGACGTAAGTCAGCCGGGCCGAATCGGCCGCATAACGCAGGCGCCATTCGTTCTCGCGCAACGCGACTTCGGCCTGATAACGCTCAATAATTTCATTGCGCAGTTGGGCGTTTAATTTGTCAGCTGTGTCGTTGAGCTCATGCTGGCGCAGCGCGCCGAGTACCAGCGCCTCGTTTACCGCCACCATTTCGGCATGTATTGGCGCAGACTCGGTAACCTGCACCATGACCCCTACGGTCGTTCCACCCGCCAGCATCGGCCACATGGCGTAGGTCCAGAAAACCGGATGTGGTTTCACATATTGCGCTTCGTTGTGGCTCTCGGCCTTACCGGTACCGTACACCCGTTTCAAGCGCGTCAGAAAAACGTCCATTCTTGGCATGATCTCGGCGCAAGGTTTTCCGACAAGCTGCGATACCGGTACATCCCACAAGCGGCAAAAGGCCGGGTTGGCATAGCGCACCGTTTGGGTGTCGCCTTCGAGGACAGCCATGGGCGTGGGCGAGTGCTCTGTCAATAACTGGCAAAGGCTGGACAGGTCTGACCCTGGAAACATTGACGTGAATTTCGTGCCCATAAATATCGCGTTATTTTCTGGCTTTCGGTTCCGGTGGAGGTTCTTTTTTCTGCGCGGGACTCGGGCCGGCACGTTCGGGAATACCGGTTATGAGACGCAAATATTCGGTGGTGTGCGGGCTGATGACGACGACACCCTTGTCGCTTATCACATACTCTCGAATATCCTTGCTGTGATTGCCACCACGCATTTTGATCACCATCATGACCTTCCGCAGTTGCCCATCGATCTCCACATAACGCATCCTGATAAGGTCATCGGTGAGAAAAGAAATGGTGTAATGACTGAATGACAGCGACGTAAAGTTGTCTTCGACTTCAATGGTACTCAGGATCGTCACGCCCGCACCCGTCAGTGCGCCGATCATCCGGTAGAGCGACTCGCGAAAATCGGCACGGAATCCGGGTGCCAGCGCCATCTCAAACCCGACCAGCGAATCGATCACCAATCGCTTGGCACCGACGCGCACGATTGCGTCGAGAATCTCCTGCATGGTTTCATCCACCGAAAGGTCAAGCGGACGAAGATAGAGGACTTCCAGTTTGCCTTCTGCTTGTGGGGCATTTAAATTCAAACCGAATTTGTTAGCACGATCAGTGTAGCCGGCGGGGCGTTCTTCGAAAATCGCCATAATGCCTGGCTCACCTTTGCGCAGCCCGGCGGCGATGAA
>JACMOJ010000114.1 GCA_014378085.1 Burkholderiales bacterium
CCATGCGCCGCGCCGGCAACGGCAAGCACGTTATCCACACCCATGATGGCGTCTGCGACCACGATGGTCTGGATAGCTTGGCGAAACGTAGTGCCACCTTGGATACTGTCGTGGTCCCCGCCCTCGTCAGCCACCAGCTGATACGCGATCCAGATTAGCGCCACACCACCTGCCAGCAAAAAGCCGGGGATCATGAGAAGCCACACCACGCCCATGGTAAAAATCGCACGAACGACCACGGCGCCGATCGCGCCCCAGAACACCGCTTTCTTTTGCAGGTGTGGCGGTAGATTTCTTGCCGCGAGGCCAATCACGATGGCGTTGTCGCCCGCGAGAACTAAGTCGATGGCGATAATCGCCAACAACGCCTGTAGAAATTCCATCGACATGATTTCCATGTAACTCTCCCCCCGCTTTTCGTTTGCGCCTATTTTGCCGACAATTGGGCGTCCTGTGTTTGAGATGCGTCATTGACGCTTGTTACCGCCCTACGCGGGTTGGTAGCTCCGCCAGCCAGTAGGGCTCGCTGGCCGGCCGTGTTGCCAGCACGGCGTTAGCGGCGTAGCATCGGTTCTTTCCCAAACGCTGACTGGAGAACGACGGATGAAGAAAGCATATTTGATGGGCATTGCCGCTGGTCTGCTGGGCATGAATGCGTTTGCCGCCGATATGAAGGAAATGCCACCCGGGCTTTGGCAGATCACCAGCAAAATGGAGATGCCCGGGATGCCACCTGAGATGGCGGCAAAAATGGCCAATGGCATGACGGTGACGCAGTGTATTAAGCCGGGCGAGGCGAAGTGGAACGAGCAGCGTACGCCCATGATGCCGCGTGGCGAAGGTAAATGTGACCCCGTCCAGCCCACAGTGGACGGCAACGTCGTTACGTGGTCCATGAAGTGTGCCGATGGCACCACTGGCGACGGCAAGCTTACGCATAACGGCAAGGACGCGTACAAAATGAAAATGAACGTCAACAGTCCGCGCGGCAATATGACGATGAATATGGAAGGCAAAAAGATTGCTGATACGTGCGAAAAGGCCACCAAGTAGCGCTGAAAAGTGGTGCTGGTTTTCGAGCGACACGGCACGCCGCGCTAACGGCAAAACCAGTATCAAACGCTGAATGGAAAATAGCCTGGCGATCGACCACCCAACCAATTGGGTTGCCCGCTACAGCGCGTTGGGGGTGTTGTGAAGCGCGTTGGGCACGTTGTAAAGCGCGGTATTAAGCGCGGTGTAACGGCCTCGCATTGCTTCCGGCAGGTTGTCCGATAGTTTCGTCAGCAATTCGTCATGTAGCTTCAGCTCTTGCTGCCATTCGGATTCAATGACGGTCGTGATGGCCCGATACTTTTGCTCGTCAAACGCAAGACCGCTCCAGTCAAAATCGCGGTAGCGCGGTATCGCACCCAGCGCCGTTTGTTCCGCCTCGGCTGAGCCTTCAACACGACCGATGATCCATGCCAGCACGCGCATGTTTTCGCCGAAGCCGGGCCAGACAAATTTTCCACCCTTCTCCCCAACGCCATCTTTGCGAAACCAATTCACACAATAGAGCTTCGGCGCAGAAGATGCCTGGCTGCCGATATTGATCCAGTGCGCAAAGTAGTCAGACATGTTGTAGCCACAAAACGCCAACATCGCAAACGGATCGCGACGCACAACGCCAACTTCTCCGACAATGGCTGCGGTAGTTTCTGAGCCTAACGTTGCGGCCATGTAGACGCCGTCATTCCAGCTATTCGCCTCAGCTACGAGTGGAACCGTAGTGGAGCGTCGGCCACCGAATATCATTGCGGAGATGGGAACGCCATTCGGGTTATTCCATTCAGCGTCGAGCGAAGGGCAGGATGTCGCGGCGACGGTGAAGCGAGCGTTGGCGTGTGCCGCAGGCCCCCCACAACCGGGAGTCCATGCGTCGCCCTGCCAATCGGTCAGGTTCGCCGGTGGGGTCTTGGTCATACCCTCCCACCACACATCGCCTTCCGGTGTTAGCGCAACGTTGGTAAAAATAACGTTCGCCTTTAGCGATTCCATGCAGTTGGGATTCGTTTCATAAGATGTACCCGGTGCCACACCAAAAAATCCTGCCTCTGGGTTGATCGCGTACATTTTGCCGTCTGCGCCGGGTTTGATCCACGCGATGTCGTCCCCCACCGTTGTGACTTCCCATCCCGCCGCCTTAAACGGTGCGGGTGGAATCATCATTGCGAAATTCGTCTTGCCGCAAGCCGATGGAAATGCCGCCGTTACGTAGTGTTTTTTGCCAGCGGGGGTTTTAACCCCGAGGATCAACATATGCTCGGCAAGCCACCCCTGTTGTTTGCCCATCACCGAGGCGATACGCAATGCAAAACATTTTTTGCCAAGCAGTGCGTTGCCGCCATAGCCGGAACCGTACGACCAAATCTCGCGCGTCTCGGGGAAATGCACGATGTATTTGTGCGCTTTGTTCGACGGCCACGCGACGTCGGTTTGTCCTGCTGTGAGTGGCGCGCCGACCGAATGAAGGCACGGCACAAATTCACCGTCGTGGCCAAGTACGTCGAGCACCTTTTTGCCCATGCGCGTCATGAGCTTCATGTTTACGACGACATAGGCGGAATCGGAAATTTCGATGCCAATGTGGGAAATATGCGAGCCAAGCGGTCCCATGCTAAAGGGCACAACGTACATGGTGCGCCCACGCATCGAACCGGCGAACAGTCCATTCAAAGTGGAACGCATCTTCGCTGGGGGCATCCAATTATTGGTCGGCCCCGCGTCAACTTGCTGTTCAGAGCAAATGAAGGTCCGGTCTTCCACCCGCGCGACGTCACTCGGGTCGGATAGCGCGAGGTAGGAGTTGGGGCGCAGTTTCTCGTTGAGCTTGCGAAACGTGCCGGCAGCGACTAACTCGCTGCATAGGTGGTTGTATTCTTCGTCGGAGCCGTCACACCAATAGATGCGGTCGGGCTGCGTGAGTGCCGCCACCTCGTCCACCCACGCCAGTAGTTTCTTATGTTTTGTTGGGGCGTCATTAATCAGTACGGGCTTCGCTTGGGCATGCATGTACGGCTCTCCGGAGGGCGGTCAATGTCATTGCATCGACACATATATCTGCTGGCCCAAAATTATCCCATACCGGATGTGTTGTTGCACCCGCGGCGGGTGATCTGCGTTTTAGCCCCTGCGACAAAAACTGATGGTTTTGTGCGACGTTCAGCCGCCAAACGATTGATCACATTCAATTTTTGGATGTCACGCACTCGCGGGCTGCTGGCCGTATGTTTTGAATTTCTCAATGACTCTGGCCATTTCCTCGTCGCTCAAATGTGGCGGTTCACCGAGTTGTAACGCATGCCAATACATTTTCGCCAACACCTCGACTTCCACCGCCAGCGCGAGCGCTTTTTTGAGGTTTGCGCCGCAAGCGATAGCACCGTGCTGCGCAAGTAAACAAGCAAACCTTCCTTCAAGTGCCGCCACCGCTGCGGTTGATAGCGCGGCGGTGCCGAATGTTGCGTAGACCGAACACCGAATGTTCCGTCCGCCCGCAATTGCAATCATGTAATGAAACGGCGGAATGTCGCGATGATGGCTTGCCACGGTGGTGGCAAAGATGGAATGCGTGTGCACGATGCTGTGAATCTCCGGACGCGCGGCGTAAATATCGCGGTGAAATTGCCATTCAGACGACGGCAAAACTTCGCCTACGTGTATGCCGTCCATGTTCATGAACACGATTTGCTCTGGCTGCAACAACTCGTAGTCAATACCCGTTGGCGTGATGAGAAAACCATCGATACCATCACGTGAATCCACGACGCGGGCGCTAACGTTGCCGGATTTGCCGTGATTGATACCCGCTGCATTCATCCGCAACGAAGTATCGACCACCTCACGGCGCAGCGGTAGATGCGCAATATTGTTTAGGGTTAGAAATGTCATTTAGATGTCTCCGTGGCAACACCGCTGACGAGATCGTTTGGCGCAAAAATGCCTCGTTCGGTGATCAGCCCCGTCACCAGTCGGGACGGGGTTACATCAAAACCCGGATTACTAATCGCGGTTCCCTCGCGCAGCAGTCGCACATCGGTCACGTAACCATGGCGGTCCCAACCACGCAGCATGCTTACCTCACTCGTGTCGCGCTCCTCGATTTCGATTTCCGGCACGCCGTCTTCAATGGCCATATCGATGCTCGAAATCGGCGCGGCGGCGTAAAAAGGAATGCCGTTGTCGCGAGCGGCAAGCGCCTTGAGGTAGGTGCCGATTTTGTTGGCTACATCCCCGCGTCTTGAAACACGATCCACGCCCACAATGACCATGTCGACCTTTTCGTGTTGCATCAAGTGCCCCCCCGCGTTGTCGACAATGTAGGTATGGCTTACGCCGGCATTAGCCAGCTCCCACTGCGTGATGAGCCCTTGATTTCGCGGCCGAGTTTCTTCCACCCAGACGTGAACGGGCAGGCCCTCCTTGTGTGCCAAATAAATTGGTGCCGTTGCGGTGCCCCATTCGGTACAGGCCATTCGTCCGGCGTTGCAGTGGGTCAGGATATTGACGACACGTCCGGTTCTTTTGTGAATTTCGCAGATCACCGCGAGGCCGTGTTCGCCAATCATGCGATTATTTTTTTCGTCTTCGGCAGCGATGTGATCCGCCTCTTGCCAAGCGGCGTCGGCGCGTTCGGCCGGGTCCGTCGAGGCGAGTAATTGCTGCATTCGATCAAGCGCCCAAGCGAGATTCACCGCCGTCGGGCGGGTTGCCGCCAATGCGCTTTTCGCGATCAAAAGCGATTCGTCCGTTGCGTCGTACAGCATCGCAAGCGCAATACCGTAGGCGGCGGTGACGCCGATTAAAGGTGCGCCACGAACCCGCATGGTGCGAATAGCCTCCGCACAGTCTTGCCAAGTCAGGAGCACGCGCTGTTCAACCACAAACGGGAGCTGAGTCTGGTCGACAATGACCACGCGCTGCGCAGTTCGGTCGGCCACAAGGCTACTGATCGGTTTTTCGGTGAATTTCATGTTTGGCGAACGAATGAATAAGTGGAGAGGTGGAAAGGTGAACGGTTGAATAGGCGGGAGGCGAGTAGGTAAACAGGTGAATAGGTGACGAGAAAAAGTGTGGGCGATTGGGGCGTCCACTCTCAGCCCTCAATCTCGGTCGGCCACCAACAGCCACCATTAGCCAAAGTCGGACAGCGTCGATTACAGGTTTGCAGCTGTTCACCCGTTCACCTGCTCCTTTGATCCCTTACTCAGCTAGCTGCATTTTGCGCTAACAGCCGACTTTGCAGCGAAGGGCGGCCTGACTGCGCTATAATTTTAATTTCCAACGCATCCCTTCCCGGATATTGGCCATGACACAGTATATTTTCGTCACGGGTGGTGTAGTTTCCTCGCTAGGGAAGGGCATTGCCGCCGCCTCTCTAGCCGCCATTCTTGAATCTCGCGGCATCAAAGTTTCCATGATGAAGCTGGACCCGTATATCAACGTGGATCCCGGCACCATGTCGCCTTTCCAGCACGGTGAAGTATTTGTCACCGACGACGGCGCTGAAACTGACCTTGATCTTGGCCATTACGAGCGTTTTGTCTCGATCAAGATGAAAAAGGCGAACAACTTCACGACCGGCCAGATTTACGAACGGGTGATCAACAAAGAACGCCGTGGTGATTACCTCGGCGCGACGGTGCAAGTCATTCCGCACATCACCGACGAAATTAAATCATCAATCATCGCGGGAACGGCCGACGCGGAAGTCGGCATTATCGAAATTGGTGGCACGGTCGGTGACATTGAATCGTTGCCGTTTCTTGAGGCCATCCGCCAGATGGGCGTGGAGCAGGGGCGCGACAACGTGTGCTACATCCACTTAACCCTCGTGCCCTATCTGCCGGCCGTTGGTGAGATCAAGACCAAGCCAACGCAACACAGCGTTAAAGAATTACGCTCCATTGGTATTCAGCCCGACGTGGTGATGTGCCGTAGTGATCGTCCGTTGCCGGAAGATGAGCGTCGCAAAATAGCGCTTTTCACCAACGTGGACAAAGGCTCTGTGATTTCTTGTTACGACGCAACTTCGATCTACAAAATCCCGAAGATGTTGCATAAGCAAGGGCTTGACGAGATCGTGTGCCGCAAGCTGCATCTCACGCCGCAGCCCGCGGATCTTACCCAGTGGGAGAAGATCGTGGATGCGCTGGAGAACCCGATCGCGGAGATCGATCTCGCCATGGTCGGCAAATATGTTGACCTCGCTGACTCATATAAGTCGTTGTCGGAAGCGCTGATTCACGCCGGTATTCAGACTCGCACGCGCGTCAACATTCACTACCTCGACTCTGAGGAAATGGAAAAGACTGGCAATGGCGAACTGGCACGCATGGATGCGGTGCTGGTGCCCGGCGGCTTCGGTAAGCGCGGCACTGAGGGCAAAATTTCGGCAGTGAAGTTCGCCCGCGAAAACAAGATTCCGTACCTTGGTATTTGCCTCGGTATGCAAATTGCGGCAATCGAATTTGCGCGCAACGTGGTTGGCCTTGCCGGCGCGAACTCAACCGAGTTTGACGCTGATACGCCGCACCCGGTGGTAGCGCTGATCACCGAATGGCAGAACCACGACGGCCAGGTTGAAAAACGCGATGCCAACTCACGTATGGGTGGCACCATGCGTCTTGGCGCACAGCCGTGCACCGTGCGCCCGGATACCTTGGCCTACAAGATTTATCAAAGTACTACCGTGAGCGAGCGGCATCGTCATCGCTACGAGGTGAACAATCATTACGTGCCGCGCTTGGAAGCGGCGGGGTTGGTGATTTCCGCGCGCACCAATTCTGAATCGTTGACGGAAATGGTTGAGCTTGATGCGGCGAAACATGGTCATCCCTGGTTCTACGGCTGTCAATTTCACCCAGAGTTCACGTCGACGCCGCGCACAGGGCATCCGCTGTTTACCTCGTTTGTGAAAGCCGCCCTTGAACAACGCAAAAAGACCCACGGCGAAGCAGGATTACGCGTGGTGCAAGGGACAAAAGTGAGCGCATGATTGAGGCTACCGCGCGAGACTCGCGACATTGCGCTGTCATCCCGAGCGCAGAGAGACATCATGCTTGTGGTCAGTAAATAATTTATTCGGATGAGATTCGTCGCAAGCTCCTCGAAATGACAAGTTAGGAAGAATCGCTGAATGAAAAAATTATGTGGATTCGATGTTGGCTTAGACAAACCGTTCTTTTTGATCGCCGGGCCGTGTGTTGTCGAGTCTGAGCAACTGCAGATGGATGTCGCTGGCCAGCTCAAAGAAATGACAGCAGCGCTCGACATTCCATTCATCTTCAAGTCGAGCTACGACAAAGCCAACCGCTCCTCTGGCAAGTCGTTCCGTGGTCCGGGCATGGATGAGGGCTTGCGGGTTTTAGCGGAAGTCAAAAAACAGCTTGGCGTGCCGGTGCTCACCGACGTCCACACCGAGTCCGAAATTGCCACGGTTGCCGGCGTGGTGGATGAGCTGCAAACGCCGGCATTTCTCTGCCGCCAAACCGATTTCATTCACGCGGTCGCTCGTGCGGGCAAACCGGTGAATATCAAAAAAGGCCAATTCTTAGCGCCCGCGGACATGAAAAACGTCGTGGATAAAGCGCGCGACGCGAGTGGCACTGACAACATCATGGTGTGTGAGCGCGGCGCTTCGTTTGGCTATAACAACCTCGTCTCTGATATGCGCTCGCTGGCCATCATGCGCAACACGGGTTGCCCGGTGGTGTTTGACGCGACGCACTCGGTGCAGTTGCCGGGCGGGCAGGGTTCGACCTCAGGCGGGCAACGCGAGTTTGTGCCGGTGTTGGCACGCGCCGCGATTGCAGCAGGAGTCTCCGGCATGTTTATGGAAACACATCCCGATCCTTCGAAGGCCTTGTCGGATGGCCCAAATGCGTGGCCGCTGCCGATGATGAAAGAAATGCTTTACGTACTGAAAGAAATTGACGCGCTGGTGAAACAGCGCGGATTTGCAGAGTCTGCACTGATGTAAAAAAACAGGATGTCATTCCGAGTTAGGTGCAACGAAGACGAGGAATCTCATCCGGTAAACGTGTCGAAACGTAACGAGATGAGATTCCTCACTGCGTTTGGAATGACAAATTGATTTGGAAGATTTTTTATGACCGCAATTGTTGACGTAATCGCAAGAGAAATTCTTGACTCCCGTGGCAACCCCACCGTGGAATGCGATGTGTTGCTGGAATCTGGCGTGATCGGCCGCGCGGCGGTGCCATCAGGCGCTTCGACTGGTTCGCGTGAAGCGATTGAGCTTCGTGACAAAGATCCGCATCGCTACCTCGGCAAAGGCGTGTTGAAAGCGTGTGAGCACGTCAACACCGAAATTTGCGAAGCCATCATCGGGCTTGACGCCTCCGAGCAGTCGTTCATTGATCGCACCATGATCGAGCTGGATGGTACCGAGGGCAAATCGCGTTTGGGTGCCAATTCCATCCTCGCCGTGTCATTGGCGTGTGCCAAAGCCGCCGCCGATGAGTCAGGCCTCTCGCTGTATCGCTACCTTGGCGGTGCTGCACCAATGCAAATGCCTGTACCGATGATGAATATCATCAATGGTGGCGCACACGCGGATAACCCGCTCGATATGCAAGAGTTCATGATTATTCCGGCTGGCTTGCCGACCTTTCGTGAAGCATTGCGCGCTGGCGTGGAAGTGTTCCATACGCTAAAGAAAATTTTGCACACCGAAGGCCACAATACCAACGTCGGTGACGAAGGCGGCTTCGCGCCGAACCTGCTAAACAATGAGTCCGCGATTCAATACGCGGTAAAAGCTATCGAGGAAGCAGGCTACATTCCCGGACAAGACATATTGATCGGTCTCGATTGTGCGGCGAGTGAATTCTACAAAGACGGCAAGTATCGCTTTGAAGCCGAGAAACTCTCGTTTACCTCCGCGCAGTTCGCGGATATCCTCGCGACCTGGGCCGATAAATATCCAATTGTTTCTATCGAAGACGGCATGGCTGAAAACGACTGGGATGGCTGGGCTATCTTGACTGAAAAGCTCGGTAAGAAAGTGCAACTGGTCGGCGATGATTTGTTCGTGACCAACACCAAGATTTTGCGCGAAGGCATCCAGAAAGGTGTCGCAAATTCGATCCTCATCAAGGTGAATCAAATCGGCACCTTGTCTGAGACATTCGCCGCAATTGAGATGGCCAAGCGCGCCAACTACACCGCCGTGATTTCGCACCGCTCGGGTGAAACCGAAGACACCACCATCGCCGACATTGCGGTGGCCACCAACGCGATGCAGATCAAAACCGGCTCAGCGTCGCGCTCAGACCGCATGGCCAAATACAACCAGCTGTTGCGGATTGAAGAAGAGTTGGGTGACGCGGCAAGTTACCCCGGCAAATCGGCGTACTACAACTTGCGTTAATAGCGGTGAACAGGCGAATGAGTAAACCAGTGAACGCGCATGATGCTGATAAGCAAGCCGGCTTTTGCGCGACTAGGCGCATTCGTTCGTTCACCTTTTCACCTGTTTATTCATCCACTCGCCCACCTTGCGCTTGAAATGAGATTTCTTCCCCATACCTTGATTGCGCTGACCATTGCGATCCAGTATCCGCTATGGGTAGGCAAAGGTAGCTGGCTTCGCGTGTGGGATGTGAACAAACAACTCACGGAGCAAAAAAATAAAAACACCAAACTCGCCCAGCGCAATGCTGGGCTGGATGCGGACGTTCGGGATTTGAAAGAGGGCTTGGTCGCGGTGGAGGAGCGTGCGCGCGTCGAGCTTGGGATGATCAAACCAAACGAAACCTACTATCAGGTGTTGGAAAAGCAAAAGCCAAAGCCCTAGCAAGGACGGGTGTTTCCAAGGAGTAATGGCTGAAGATAGCCGTGGATGCGTGGGTTTTAAACAATCGTGGTCTGTCCCTAATTGTTCTACTGCAAAATCATCAGGCGATGGAAGCGCTATATCGTCAAGTGCTGGCCATCGAGCCCGGCAACTTGCGCGCGAAGACGGGAATAGCCAACAGCCTGGCATTGCAGGCGGGCAATTTCTCAAGCCCCCTGAAATTGGACAACGCCGGACGAATCGCAATGCTGAAAAAAGCGTTTGACCTCGCGCAGGAAGTCAAGGCGCTCGACCCGAACAACCCCGACATCTACCTGCCAATCGTGGTGTATGCAGCTCGGACCAACGATTTCGACACCGCGATACGGGCCGTCAAACGGCGGATTGAGTTGCAACCGAAATCGTCTGGCGCATACCACTCGCTCGGTGTATTGAAAAGGAGAATTGACGACGTCACCGGTGCCAAGGCCGCGTTTGAAAAAGCGCTCGAATTTGCATCGCACGCGCAGCCGCCTGCGGAAACCTACAACAATCTGGCGAACCTGGCCTTTCGGGAGGACAAGCTGGATGACGCCATCACTTGGGCACAAAAAGGAATTGATGCCAACCCCAGCTACTCTTCCGGACACCTGTTGATTGCGCTTGCCTACGCGCGCAAAGGCCAGACCGAGCAGGCGAAGAAAGCCGCCGCGGAGGCGGTGCGCATCGAGCCGGGATTGCGATTGGCGAATCAGAATAGTTTCCCCGCGCCATGGCCCGGCAAAGAAGCGGCCTTTCGCAAGTTCATGGACACACAATTCATTCCAGCGTGGCGGCTGGCGGGGTTACCGGAGTGAATGGGAGAGCCGCATGAACCAAGCCATTTTTCGGCTTTAGGTCATTCAATCGGATGAATGCACTTCAAGAATCTGCCGGTAGATTTGTGAGGGTGTTTTCGGCCACAACCAGCGGTTCGCGCGCCGGTTCCAATTTGCGAACAAATCCTTCTTTCGTTGGTCACTTTGTCAACGCAGCAGGCTCTGATACAGCGTTCTGAGGTGCAAATCGAGCATCTTTTTCCAGCCTCGCCAGCAATGCCGTAAACCGCGGTAATGGGCGCACGCGATCCCACGCCGGATTGAGCCGAAGATCGGCTGCGCTAATAAAGGTGCGCCGAGATATCGGTCTCGCGGCGTTCGCATCGAGCGGTGCTGCGCGGTACTCAAGTTCGGTCATGATTTCTGCATCCGATCCCAGCAGCCGAATTTTCTCAACCGCGTTTGTCGCCGGGCGCGGATGCGATGCAGGGAGCGGTTCAGAGCATGGCCAGCATCAGCGCCGCTTCGCGCCGCATCAGCGAGATCATCACAGTGATCGACGGGACCGCATTCCAGACCAACATTCTAGCTCTTGACGCGGCGGTGGAAGTTGCACGCGCTGGAGATCAGGGGCGTGGCTTCGCGGTAGTCGCCGCCGAGGTGCGTTCGCTGTCGCAGCGCAGTGCGACAGCGGCAAAGGAGATCAAGGCGCTGATTGAGGATGCGGTCGCCCGTGTCGAGGCCGGTGAAACGCATGTTCGTGAAGCGAGCGTGGCGATGGATGAGATTCTGGAAGGTGTATTGAGCGC
>JACMOJ010000115.1 GCA_014378085.1 Burkholderiales bacterium
GACTTTCCCAACCGGGATCATCACGGGCTCCGGTGCGACTGCGCAAACCACTAGCGTCACGTTATCAAACATCCGCGTCTACCCGGAGTTCCCAGTATGGTATGCGTCGCAGCAGTGGAACGAATTTATGTATGCCGCGTTTTCGACAGATTTACCACCGGCTGGCGTCCTTACCGCTTGCGGCGCAAATTGTTTTACGGTGGGAAACCGCACAAACATTGACCTTGTCGCTATTTCAACCGGCGCCGCGCTCGCGGGGCAAGTTCGTTACTCAGGTTCTCCAACAGCCGCGTCCTTTCTCGAATCGCTAAACGCGACAGGCGCCACCACCCGCGCATTTTCGCCGACCTCTCAGCCACGTAACGCGACTTACGCAGACTCTGTTGTTACACTGCCTAGATGAAATCGTCAAAACGTTGGCTCAACACATCGCGCGGCTTTTCTCTAATTGAGATTGCCGTCGTGCTCGTTATCATCGCAATCCTCGTGACGGCGGTGAGTGTTCCCCTCGCGAGCCAACTCGACCAGCAACGCATGATCGATACACAACGGCAACTAGAAGTTGCACGAGAAGCGCTTTATGGTTTCGCGATGGCGAACGGTCGACTGCCCTGTCCGGCTGCGTCAGGTGCTGCCTCTGCAGTGGAAGCGCCCGTTGGTGGCGGGACATGTACCCAGCCTATCGGCTTTCTGCCCGCGGTGACGCTCGGACTCACCGGACTCGACCCCAACGGATATATGGTCGACGCGTGGAACGATGGTGACGGTACCCACCGCATTCGGTATGCCGTTAGTATCGCGAACTCAAACGCGTTAACCAGCCTTGATGGCGTAAAGACCCAAACAATGGCTATAGTCTCGGCCACCGTCCAGTTGTACGTTTGCGCTACCGGCCTGACGGCGGCGCCTCCCACCACCAGCTGCGGAACGATGACCATACTAACCGACAGAGCGCCTTTCACACTGTATTCCTTGGGCAAATCCACACTCCAAAATGGTTTTGACGAAACCAACAACCAAAATAACGACGTAGTCTTCACCAGTGGCACGCCAACCACCACTTTTGACGACCTCGTCACTTGGGGTTCGCTAAACACGCTGTTCGCCCGGATGGTGCAAGCAGGCAAGCTGCCCTAGTCTTGACCAATGACACAGATTGTATCCAGCGTCGAAGCGGACGCACAGAATTCTCATCCGTTAGTGCGGGCGTTGCGCTGGACCCGCCTGATGTTGCATGTGGCGCAAGGCCTGCTGGTGACATTGCTGGTTTACCCGCGTGTGAAGCCGCGCATCCGCGCCGCGATTACGCAGGCGTGGTCGGAAAAAATGTTGCGTATTCTCAACATCACCCTCTCCATCCACGGCGCACGACCAGCCGAACACACGAACAAGTTATTTGTGGTGGCCAACCACGTGTCTTGGCTAGATATCTTCGTCATCAACGCCACCACGCCGAGCCGCTTTGTCGCCAAATCCGAAATTCGCGATTGGCCGATCGCGGGTGCCCTGTGTGATGCGGCTGGGACAATCTTTGTACACCGCGCCAAACGCTCAGACACCGCGCGTATCAACGCTGAAATTCATGAGGCACTGGAGCAAGGCGACACGGTCGCGATTTTTCCGGAGGGGACCACAACCGCGGGCGACCGACTGCTGAAATTCCACACCTCACTATTTGAGCCGGCGGTCGTTAATGAAGCACGGTTAGCACCGGCCGCGATTCGTTATCGCAACACCAACGGCGAAGCCAATTACGCCGCCGTATTCATCGGTGAAACCACGTTTGTGCAATCGATTAGCGCCATCATCGCGCAGAAGAAAATGATTGCGGACATTACCTTTGCGCCCGCCATCGAGGCGACGGCACTGTCACGCCGCGACGCCGCGCTGCATGCCGAAAACGCGATCGCGGCAATCTTGAACGTAGCAAAACCACATGCCCACCAACGCTTTGGCGATGCAGCAGTCGCGCTGGCTGCGCAGGCTGCTTAGTCGCGTCACGCTAGGGGCGACGAACGACCTTTAATCGTTTTTCAGTTGATGTGGATACAGCCCTTGCCGAGGCTCAATGGATGGCTGCCCATATCGCTTACCGTCGTCCAGCCGGACGGCGGTGAGTCCGCCGCCCCAGATGCACCCGGTATCGAGATTGACGGTATGTTTGCGCTCGACGTAACCAATCGCAGACCAGTGCCCGGAGAACAACACGCGCGCCGCACGACGTACCGTCGGCACATCAAACCACGCTTGCAGCCCGGCCGGCAATTCAGCCAAACCCGCCTTGTATTTAAGTTGGTGTTCACCCTCAATGTTAAGCGTACGCATGCGCGTCATCGTGTTGATCACAAACCTCGTGCGCGCATTTCCGGTGAGTGTTTCACGCCACGCAATTGGTTGGTCGCCATACATGGCAGCGAGTGTTGCGCGGTATCGGGGCGATCGCAACGAAGCTTCGACTTCATGCGCTAGCGACGCAGATTTTTCCCAGCGCCATTGCGGCATCAGCCCCGCATGCACCATCGCGAATTTGCCTTCGATATGCAGGAGCGGCCGATGACGCAACCATTCGAGTAACGCTGCACAATCTGGCGCTTCCAGTATCGGCGCAAGCGTGTCTAGCTTACCCAGCTCGGCGAACCCTTCAGCGACGGCCAAGAGATGTAGGTCGTGGTTGCCCAACACAACCGTTGCGGTTTTGCCCAGTTGCCGCACAAACCGCAGACATTCGAGTGATCCACCGCCACGATTGACCAAATCACCAACAAACCAGAGGCGATCACGGGTCGGATCAAAGCGGATTTTGCGCAGCAGCGCCTGCAAGGTCAGAAAGCAGCCTTGCAGATCACCAACGACGTAGGTACTCATCTAGGTAGCAACGCGGGCGCCTGCTGAGACAAACACGCCGACAACCACGGTGCCACAAACCTTGCGCCCACAAAAAAGGGCGGAAGCGCCGCCCTTTTATTTGTCATCCTGTAAGCCACGTTGTTACGCATCCTGTGGGCCGCGTTGTAAGACACCTTGCAAGTTACGTTGTGGGCCACCTTGTAAGCCGCCTCTACCGTGACCAGCTCCACCAACATTTACTTCGCCGCCGCCAGCATGTAATCCACCGAAGCCTTCACATCGGCATCAGAAAGCGAAGTGTTGCCGCCTTTGGCTGGCATCACACCCATCTTGCCTTGGAATCCCAGAATCGCGTGTTTGTAGATTGTCTCCTTACCCTGCGCTATTCGCGGTGCCCACGCAGCCTTGTCGCCAAACTTAGGCGCACCGGCCACTCCCGCCGCGTGGCAGGCGGCGCATGCGGCCTTGTACACACTGTCGCCACTCGCCACCTTTAACGCCACCGGCGCGGCCGCCAACATCGGCGGTGCAGTAGGGGTTGCCACGGTTGAGATAATCACTTCCGGCGCGAGGTTTTGCTTTATCGCTGCCTCTGCCGCAGCCTTATCCAGGCCAGCGCCCAGCGGACGCGTGCCGATGGCAAATTTCGCCAACAACATAATGAGGATGACGAGGGCAATTGCGCCCACAAAAACGGCAATCGCCATGCCTACCGGGTTGGCGTTACCTTCTGTCGTGCCGTGGTCTTGCTCACTCATAGTTGCCTCAAAAATTGCGCGCAGTTATTGGATTAACGATCATTATATCTTTCGGCACTGCGTCGCTCAATGTGGCGGTGGATTCAGCGCTAGCGTTAGCGTTTGCCTTAGCCTCAGCTTTCGTCGATTTGCGGCCCGCAAAATCGACTCGCCCCACAAAGCAAAATGGTAGACTCAAGCCAAGCGCCCGTAGCTCAGATGGATAGAGTGCTACCCTCCGAAGGTAGAAGTCGCACGTTCGAATCGTGTCGGGCGCGCCAATTTTAAAACCCAGCTAAAACCCGGGTAAAACCCAGCATTCGCGGGCCGTTTGGGGCAAAAATAGCTGAAGAAGCCCGTCAATGCTGGTGTTTTATGTTTATATGTGCGCTTGTTTTAGTTGTGTCTGGTAACGGTTAAACGCTGCAAAAAGACGACGTTCCCACCCGAGTCGATGCGCAATACAATAGATGGCGGCAGTGGCAAAAATGCCTCGCCAGGCGCGCACCAAATTCCTAATCCGCTCGTGAATCGCTAACAAAAATAAATGGTCTAGCCGATGAGAAAACTATCCCGCTGCATTCCGAATTGGTCGAGTTCGTCGAGTTGGTCGAGTTCGTCGAATTTGTCATCACGCATTGCCGGAATCGCCCTCATCATGGGGTTTGCGGCAATCATCGGCGGATGCGGCAGCGGGGCGGTGGGCTCGTCAGCATTGACAGACACAGGTACACCCACCCTCACCGTCGCGCTGACGGACCTAAACTCCACCACCGCTCGCACGTCTATCGGAAGTGGCGAGCCTGCTAAGGTTACCGCTACGTTCAAAACTAGCAGAGGAACGCCGATTGTCGGCGCCGTCATTACGTTCACGACTGATGCCACGCTCGGCGTCTTTAGTCCGTCGACCGGCACTGCACTCACAGACGCCAACGGTGTCGCCTTCGTCACGCTGAATGCATCCACCGCGTCTGGTGCGGGAACCCTTACCGCCACAGGCCAAACCACCATTTCCGGAGCGACGGCACCATCGACCTACACAAGTTCGGTATCCTACGCTGCGACTGCGGTCGTGCCACCCCCGCCGCCCCCGCCGCCCCCTACGCTGACTCCGCCAACGTTCACCGTCACTTTGACTGACCCCAACACAAATGCGACGCGCACCTCTGTGTCCCCACAGAATCCAGCGAGAGTTAATGCAACGTTCAGGTTAGCTAGTGGCGCGGCAGTGGCTGGCGCGGTCGTCACGTTTTCGACGACCGGAACGGCGGGCACATTCATCCCTATCAACGGCACTGCCGTCACCGACTCGACAGGTGTCGCCTCCGTGTTACTTTTCCCGTCTACAGAGTCAGGCAGCGCAGTGGTGACCGCAACTAGCCAAACAATATTGGTCGGTGCCACGGCACCGACCACGGTGACTGGCACCGTTGCCTACAGCGCCGCGGCCGCGCCGGCGATCACACTCTTGATTACCGACCCCACGACGGGCGCGCCGCGTACTTCGATTTCATCTGGAAGTCCTGCGAGGGTGTCAGCCGTTCTCCGACAAACCTCCGGCGCACCATCGGTTGGCACGGTCGTCACGTTTGCAACTGACGCGGCCTTGGGAACCCTCTCTCCAACCTCGGGAACTGCCCTGACAGATTCCACCGGTACCGCAAGCGTGCTTTTGAATCCCGCTAGCATCACCGCGTCGGGTGCTGCGACCGTGAGGGCTTCTGCGCAGATTGGCACCGGAACCGCTACCACGCCGGTGACCGCAACATTAGGCTACACCGTGGGCGCAGCCAACGTGACTCTCAGCGCGGTTAGAGTTCAGACGCCGGTACTCTCGGCCTATGGCACGACCAATGTGAGTGTAACGGCATCGGTCGGTGGCGTCATCACCGCCACGCCGCTGACGGTGAACTTCACCTCGCCGTGTATATCCAGCGGTAAAGCTAGCATCACCTCGCCCGTCACCACCGCCAATGGTGTCGCAACAACAACCTATCGCGACAACGGCTGCGCAAGTGTAGACACCATTACCGCCTCGGTCACCGGCCTCTCTGCATCATCGACCGGTACGTTGACTGTCACCGCGCCAGCCATCGGTTCGCTCCAATTCGTCTCGGCCCGACCAACCTCCATCGCACTGCGCGGCACCGGTGGTGCAGGCCGCCAAGAGACGTCCTTAGTGTCATTCAGGCTGGTCGATGTCGCCGGCAACCCAGTAGGCGGCACGACGGTCAATTTCACACTCAGCACGTCGGTCGGTGGTCTCACTATTTCGCCATTGAGCGCCGTATCGGATCCGGCGACTGGCGTAGTTTCGACCACGGTGCAAGCCGGCAGCGTAAGTACGCCAGTGCGCGTCATCGCGACGACTGTGGTCGGCTCCCAAACGCTCACCACGCAGTCTGATCAATTGACGGTTTCGACTGGTGTACCTTCACAAGGTGGTTTCTCGTTATCGGTATCGACCTTCAATATTGATGGTTATGACTTTGACGGCACGACTACCACTGTCATTGCGCGTTTAGCAGATCGTTTCAGCAACCCCGTACCTGACGGCGTTGTTGTGAATTTTACTTCTGCTGGCGGTGCTATCGGACCATCGTGCACCACGGTTAACGGTGCTTGCTCCGTGACCATGACAAGCCAAAACTTCCGAACAGCCAACGGGCGAATTGCGATCTTAGCCTACGCCATTGGGGAGGAATCGTTCACGGATTACAACGGCAATGGCTGGTTTGACATCGCACCACGAAATGAGTTGATTGACCCTAGTGGTAAATCTTTCGACCTGCCAGAGGCTTGGCTTGATGTGAACGAGGATGGCGTTTGGCAATCGGGCGAGCCGTTTATCGACTTCAACAGCAACGGAAGATACGACCTCGGCGATGGAAAGTTCAACGGCGTGAGCTGCGACGATGTCACCCCCGGAAGGAGAGCTCCGGGATCTTGCGGCCCGAAGAGCATCAATGTCTTCGGCCAAATAGCGGTCGTATTTTCGGGTTCGACTACAACTCCCACGGCATCTCCTACCAGAGTTGACATTGCACAATGCGTGGACAATTCCACTCTCCCCTTCGTAAAGCCAGCGCCGACCTCCGTCGCATTTACGATTGTTGATGCCAGAAACCAAGCTTTACCTGCAGGCACCACAGTGTCGTTTGCGACCACGAACGGCACGATTGTGACTTCGCCGGCGAGCTTCACGGTGCTCAATACCAACACCAAGACGCCCGTCACAACGGAGGGCGTTGGCCTGTTTACGGTGCTCGTGGAGAGTGATGCGAGTCAGACAACAGATCCTACGAGTGGGGCGCGCACCTGTTCAAATACCAGGTCCTCAGGGCAGTTGACTGTGACGGTGAGAACACCGAGTGGGCGTGTATCCACCTCTTCGATTACCGTGACAGACTAGGTACAATTTGTTAGACCAAAAAAAGCCGCACGATGTGCGGCTTTTTCATTTCAATAGAACGATTGACCAGCAAGCGATCGAGAGGCCTAGGAGGACTTCCGAATATTTGCGTCACCCGCTGGCTTGGTGAACGGCAGCGTCTCAGCAAGATGTTAGGTGACAGCAAGCCTCGCTTGGCCACAGATTGTTTTCAAGCCAACATGGTTTTCGAGAGAAGTCCTTTATCGGCGGGCGTTTCCAGCCAATAGCGCTTGAAATACCCCGCCCCTCAATGAGTTTCAATTAAAAACCGCAAGCGTTTGCACGGTTGCGGTTTTGTTTGAGGGCAAGGTTTTCCTACAACTACGCTTTTTTGCGGTCGCCGGTACCGCTGATGGACTTTAACTTCGGCCGCACCTGCGCCACATACTCCGGCACCCAGCGTTTGAGGTCGCGCCGCACATCGGAGTCTTCTGGC
>JACMOJ010000116.1 GCA_014378085.1 Burkholderiales bacterium
ATGCAACAATTGATTTGTGCATATCGACAACCCCATGGCCACCAGGCTTATCGTCGCTCCAGCGCCGCGCCACGTTAGGCAGCGCGAAGTAGCCCGGATCGCGGATACTCTGTGCAGGCGTGCGTTTGCCGGATTCGAGTGCGGCCAGCGCGAGGAAGGGCTTGATCGTTGAGCCCGGCGGATAGGCACTTTGCAAAGCGCGGTTGAGGAGGGGTTTATCCGGTGAGTTGTTGAGAAGATCCCAATTCTGCGGGTCAATGCCATCGACAAACAGGTTTGGGTCGAATCCCGGTTTGGATACCAACGCCAGAATCTCGCCGTTGCTCGGGTCGATAGCAACCAGTCCACCGCGAAATTCACCGAATGCCTCCTCAGCGATTTTTTGCAGTTTGATATCCAGCGCCAGCGTGAGATTGTTACCGGCAATGGACGCCGACTTCGCCAGAGAGCGTATCGCTCGTCCGCCGGAATCAATTTCCACCTGTTCCGAGCCGGTGGTACCGTGCAGCTCGGCTTCATAACTCCGCTCGACGCCGAACGTGCCGATATGGTCGGTGCCTTTGTAATTGACGGTCAGGTTATTGGCTTCAATGCGTTTAATGTCTGCGGCATTGATTCGATTTATATAACCAATTGCGTGTGACCCTACTTCACCAAAGGGGTAGTTGCGGAACAGCCCCGCACTGATTTCGAAACCCGGGAAGCGAAAGCGATTGACCGCAAAGCGGGCAATCTCTTCATCGGAGAGCCTGTTGCGCAACGGCAGCGACTCGAAGTTTTTGCTGTCTTCAAGCAATCGTTTGAAGCGTCGCCGGTCGCGCGGTTGGATATCGATGATGCCGGCCAACGCATCGAAGGCGGCATCCATATTTTTCACCTTCGACGGCGTTACCCGCAAAGTGTATGCAGAATAATTGGCAGCGAGCACGACGCCGTTGCGGTCAGTGATGATGCCGCGATTCGGTACCACCGGCACCACAGAAATACGATTTGCCTCGGCGAGCGTGTGAAAGTAATCGCGCTTGATCACTTGCAAATAAAACATTCTGGCTGCAAGCGCTCCGAACGCGATCAGGATGACAATCCCCCCCACCAGCACACGGTTGCGGAAGACAGTCAATTCCGCATCGCGGTTTTTGATCGCAATCCCGATCATGGCTAACCGATGAATTGCCCTGAACGCCGGCGCAAGCGCGGCAGCGCCAGGATAAAACTGATTGCCGGCCACAAGATGGCACCGGCAACCGGTGCCAATACCAGCCACGTGCCTGACAACTCGCGGCCCAGTGAAAGATTGAGCGACACGCTGATGAACTGGACCAGCAACAAAATGGCTCCTACATGCAGCGCCTGGGCGGGCTGATTCAATCGCAGCACACGCACGCGCAACAGCAAGGTAAAAAATACCGCGACGCCGTACGTCAGCGCGTGTTGACCCAGTAGCGCGCTGTCGGCAACATCCATCAACAAGCCGAGGAAAAACGCCAGCCCCTGGCCAACTGAACGCGGCTCATACACCGACCAGTAGAGCAGGATCAATAGCACAAAATCCGGGCGCGCTTGTAGTGCGACCCCGCTCCAGGGCAACAGGTTTAACAGCAGGGCGGCGACGAACGAGAGGAGCAGCAACCGCAACGGTGCTGGTGCGCGCATCGACTCATGGGAAACGGGGGACAAGTCCATAGGTTCCTTTTTACCTGACCTCGCGGCGCTTCAGCGGCGCGCGATCGCGTCCCGCCTTGATTTCATCGGACTTCACATCCGGGCGCGGGTAGTCCTTCAATTCTTCCTGTATGAGTACTTTAACAAAGCGCTGTTGTTCCGAGGCAGAAACGGGCTTGGCCGATATCCTCGCGAATTGAAACGCCGGATTTCTGTCGACACTCGTCACCCTTGCCACCGACAATCCCGGCGGATAGGTGCCGTCAATACCGGAAGTCACCAGTTCGTCTCCAACCTGGATATCGGCCCCAACGGGAAGGAATGGAATATCGATGGTGCCTGCGCGCCCGCTACCCACCGCAATGGCACGCAAACCACTACGCAGCGCCATGACCGGAACCGACTGATCTTTTTCGGTAGAAAGTGTGACCTCCGAGGTCAGCATGCCGACTGCCGTAACCTGGCCGACCACGCCACTGCCATCGATAACGACCAGCCCTGGCCTGAGACCTTGCGAACTTCCTTTGTCGATGACAATCTTTCGAATAAAGGGGTTGCGCGCGTCGCGAATGATTTCTGCGACGATGCCGCGATCACCAAAGCGTTTATTGGCGTCGCTCAACTGCGCAAAATAACGGCTCTCAGCACGAATCAAGTGTGCCTGTTGGTGGCCTGCAGTCAATTCCATTACCTTCGCGTTCAACGCCGTATTCTCTGCAACGAGCCGATCCAGATCGGAGAAATACATACTCAAGCGCTGACCCAATTTACCCGGCATCATCAATGATTGTTCAATAGGCGTAAGGATGACTGACACGCCAAGGCGGACAAAGGCGAGCGCCTGAAAGCGGTAATCGGCGATCATGACGGCAATCGCCAGAAGCGAAAAAAAAGTCAGGCGCGCCAGCGCGCTGGGGCAGCGGGTGAAGAAATTTTCCTGATAGGCCGACATTTCAACCTGGTCCTGTCATGAATGTCGTTAACTGCTTACGCCCGCTCCGATGGGGGCCGTGCACCACAATTCACGATTCGTGGGTAAACACAGAGCCGAGCTTGTCCATTTCCTCCAGGGCCCGTCCGGAACCGCGCACCACGCAGGTGAGGGGATCTTCAGCAACAATTACGGGAAGCCCGGTCTCTTCGACCAGTAAGCGATCCAGCTCGCGCAGTAACGCACCGCCGCCCGTGATGACCATGCCTTTTTCGGCAATGTCGGCACCGAGTTCCGGTGGCGTTTGTTCGAGCGCAGATTTAACGGCAGAGACGATGGAATTGAGCGGCTCGGTGAGTGCTTCAAGAATTTCATTGGAGGAAATTGTGAACGAGCGGGGAATACCTTCAGCCAGATTGCGGCCCTTTACTTCCATCTCACGAACTTCGCTACCCGGAAACGCGGACCCAATGGTCTTCTTGATGTTCTCAGCGGTCGCTTCGCCGATGAGCATGCCGTAATTGCGGCGGATGTAATTGATAATCGCTTCGTCGAACTTGTCGCCGCCAACACGCACCGACGCCGAATAGA
>JACMOJ010000117.1 GCA_014378085.1 Burkholderiales bacterium
AGCGTGCGCCGCAGTCAGCGCGTCGAACAAACGTGCGACGAGATTCAGCGGCAAAAAGGGCGAGTCACAGGGTGCGGTGGCAATTAGTAGTGTGGGGGCTGCCAGCATCCCGACATGTAACCCAGCCAGCGGGCCAGCAAAACCTTCAATGCCATCCGCCACCACGCGGTGGCCATATGCCGCATAAATCGGCAGGTTACGATTGGCGTTGATGATCGTCACGTCGACCTGGGGCGAGAATCGTTCGAGCACATGTTCTACCATCGGTTGGCCGCGAAAAAGTTGGAGCCCCTTGTCGGTTTCCCCCATCCGCGAGCCACGCCCGCCGGCAAGAATGAGGCCAGTGATGTTGTTGCTCATTTTCGCTCTCTCTTCCCCTCTCCCTCAGTCCCTCCCCCGCGAGCGGGGAGGGAACTAACCCCCCTGTTCCTACAGGGCAGAGGCAATGGTTGCGCTAAACCCGTTGGGCTCGATGGGAGAGGCAGTAGTTGGGCAAGTCCCTTCTCCCTTGACGGGGGAGGCAGTGGTTGATTTAAGCCCCTCTCGCTCGACGGGAGAGGCAGTGGTTGATTTAAGCCCCTCTCGCGTGACGGGAGAGGGGTAGGGGACAAGGGCACACTTGAAGCGAAGCAGAGGGTGGCAGTGTTAGCAATTGCGAGGTGCTCTAAAATGCGGTTGAAAACATCTTCCATGTTTTGCAAAATATCGTTGTTCCAAAAGCGCAGCACGACGAAGCGCTGGGCTGCCAACCAAGCGTCCCGCGTTTGATCCGCTGGAGAGTCGTAGTGCTGACCGCCATCCGCTTCCACAATTAATCGCGCCTCAAGGCATACAAAATCGACGATGTAGTTGCCTATCGGCTGCTGCCGTTTCCACTTTGTTTCCGCGAGTCGGTGAGCGCGCAACTGATGCCACAACGCGACCTCAGTATTGGTCTGGTTACGGCGAAGCGCCTTCGCGAACGGCGCAGCGTTCATGGCGCAAGACGCTGCTGGCCGGTAAACAGCAAATAGTGTTTGTTCACCGCGCGGCCGATCATCGTGATGCCGACCTGTTCGGCAATCGAGTAGCCCATCTGTGTCAGTCCGGAGCGTGAGACCAACACGGGGATTCGCATTTGGGCGGCCTTGATAACCATCTCGGAAGTGAGGCGTCCGGTGGTGTAGAAAATCTTGTCCTCGCCGCTAACACCTTCCAGCCACATCCATCCGGCGATCGCATCAACCGCGTTGTGGCGACCAACATCTTCCACAAAAGTGAGTATTGTCCCGTCGTGCATTGTCGCGAGTGCGCAACCGTGGACGGCACCGGCTTGTTTGTAAATCGATTCGTGGACGCGTACGTTGTTCAGCATCGCAAACAGGGTCTCCTGCTTAAGCACCACGTCTTCGCGTAGGTGGACGCTGTCGATTTCGGCCATCAGATCACCAAACACCGTACCTTCCCCGCAACCGGTCGTCTTGGTGCGTTTGGCCATCTTTTCATCGAGGTTAAGAAGCCCGTTGCGTGTGACGACCGAACAGGCGTTCACTTCCCAATCGACTTGAACCGAAACAATTTCTTCAATCGACGAGATAAGCCGCTGGTTGCGCAGATACCCGATCACCAACGCTTCAGGCGCGGCACCGAGGGTCATGATGGTGAGGATCTCCCGTTTGTCGACAAACACCGTCAGCGGATGTTCACCGGCAATCGGCGTCGGCTGCGAGAGACCATGTTCGTCGATTGCGCTGACGGTAAAAGTCGCCGGACGCGCTGCCGACGTCATGGTTGGGCGGTACATGGCTACTTATTGTTTTTGCTAATCAACAGCATGAAGCCGAAGGCCGATACGGCGAGCGTGAGGAGCAATACAAAACTGCTAGTCGCGCCGGTGGATTGTGCGGCGTACAAAAAGATGACCCACGGGCCGACCAACAACAACAGGGGAATGAGATACTTCAAAGAATAAAAGTCCAATAGGGGCGGGTGTTTTCAGGCAAAAATGCCAGAAAATGCCCGCCAAGCATAGGGTTTACTACATCGCGGTGCTAGTCCGCGATGCGGCAATTGGTTGCTCGCCGACCAGCTCGACTTGCATCGACATCGCAAACGGCGTTTTTGGGTTGTTTGTCGGCACAGTGATAGACAGCTTTTTACCTAGCTCCGCTTTCAACTGTACCGTCATTTCACGAGTCACAACTTGCGACTTGTCATCGACCACTTCTTGGGTAGTCAATTTCAACGTGACGGGCATCAACACACTGCCATCAGCCTGCATCGCAGGAGAAAGTGTTGCCGTCGTATTCCATGCATCGGCAGAGCCTTTCTCACCAAGTTCAACGCTTGCCGTTTTGCCGCTCGCAACAACGATTGTTGGCGAGCCAAGAACCTTGTCGGCAGATGAAATGACCATGGAAATTTTTAGCATTTGCGCTTCGGCGTATGCCACGCTGGCGGCGAGTAAGGCGGCGGAAAGTACAGCACGGGTAAGTAATGATTTCATTTGAGTCCTTTCAGAAGGAAGCTACAGCGGCGTCGACAAATTTGGGTTGGCGGTTGTATCCCGCAACCACTTTACCAGCGGGTATGCGGCTTCACAGCGTTCGGCAATCCACGCCGCGAGGTCTTTCGGCACTTTCTTGTGCAGGTTGGTTTCGGCAACACAAATATAGTGCCGGTTCTTGATGTACTCGATCATCGGCAAGTCGGCCGAGTAGCCTTTGGGTGGCCGCGTCATGCGTCCTTCATCGGACGGCGCGCCATAGGTATCAACAAATACTTTGTTCTTTAGCACTTTCGTGAACGGCTTGGCATCTTTCGCGAGCGCATCGCGGATTTTTTTGTGCGCCTCTTTTTCAGGCATCCAAATTCCGCTCGCCACGAGCAATTTTCCCGTGTGGTCGATGTGAATGTAGTAAACCGGTCGTGTCTTATCCGTGGTCCGCGCGCCGATGACGGCACCGAGATGAGTCTTTAGGGGCGATTTGTCGTGTGAAAAGCGCACATCGCGATAGATCCGAAACAACGCTTTTTTTGCCTCGAACGGACCGAGCCCATCGTCGAATTTTTGGACACGTTTGCCGACCTCTGCGATGAGGTCGATAAACTCCGCGCGGAGGATGTCGTAATGCGGCTTATTGTGCAGAAACCATGACTTGGTGTTGTTCTCGGACAGTTCATGGAGAAACTGCAATAGAGCGGGGATGTGCATTGGGTGTGGCCTAAGTCAGATTCAATGGCGAAGCGTGGGACGATGGGCGTGCGTGGCAGTGTTATCCGCCGGGTGGTGTTAGCCGCCACGTTGTGTTAGCCGCCGCTGGTTTTACCCGCCTATGTAGCTCATTTCCACCTTGCGCGCTTTGGCGGTTTCGGCGGTGCGTATTTCAGAGTAGTTGTCGCGCCGCTGGTGCCAGATACCGCCGAACGCATTGGCAATCGCCTCATCGTTGGCACCACCACGTAAAAGTGACTTCAAATCATAGCCGCGGTCGGCGAATAAACACGTGTAGATCGCGCCATCGGTGGACAAGCGGGCGCGAGTACAGGTTCTGCAAAAAGCTTCGGTCACACTTGAAATGACGCCAAATTCGCCGCCACCATCCGCATATCGCCAACGCTTGGCCACTTCTCCCACATGGTTCGGATTGGCCGGCTCGCAAGGGAAAATATCGTTGATGCGCGCAACGACTTCGCGCGACGCAATGACGTCGTCCATACACCAGCCGTTGGTCGATCCGACGTCCATGAATTCGATAAATCGGACAATGTTCTTGGAGCCTTTGAAGTAGCGCGCCATATCAACGATTTGGTGATCGTTAACGCCGCGTTTAACCACCATGTTGATTTTGACTTCGTCGAAACCCTCCGCATTCGCGGTGTCGATCGCTTCCAGCACCTTGGCGACGGGGAAGTCGACATCGTTCATCGCGCGGAAGGTCCTGTCATCAAGCGAATCGAGCGACACGGTCAATCGATTCAGCCCGGCCGCTTTTAATTGCGCCGCTTTTGACTTGAGCGCCGAGCCGTTGGTGGTGAGTGTGAGGTCGATGCCGCCGATGTCGGCAAGCATGGCAACAAGGTCCTCGACCCCGCGACGCATGAGTGGTTCGCCGCCAGTCAGGCGAATTTTTTTGACGCCCAGCCCCGCCGCGATGCGCGCCACACGGGTGATCTCTTCGAAGGTCAGCACCTCGCTGTGCGGCAAGTATGTGTAATTGCTGTCGAATACTTCTTTTGGCATGCAGTAGGTACAGCGAAAATTGCACCGATCGGTCACGGAAATGCGCAGGTCGCGCAACTGCCGCCCACGCGGGTCAAGCGGGAAGGGCGTGTTTGGTTGCAAGCCGTAGGCTGGGACGTCGAAGCCATTGGTGTTACGCCGATCAACGATCGGAATAGCGATAGGGATAACTTTGCCGGACATAGACAAATTATAGCGTTGGTGCAATCGTCGAGAGCGCACTGTAGGGTATAAATGCCTTAACATCCACCGATGTCAGATAACGCTGCAAATCCTTCGTTCGCCGTCTCGGTTGTGATGGAGCGCATCGCCATCGAAAGTCGTTGGCAATCGCACAAGTGGCAGCCGGCAGCGATCCTACCCGACGATGGCATGCGCGTGTTGCCGGAAGTAATGTCAACGTCATCCGGAGCAACTGAAGTGTTATTCCCCGGATTCGCACTGCAGGTGTTTCGTGATGAAGCAGAAGGCTACTACCTTAACGTTTCGTCACCGGACCCGCAGGTGTTTGTGATGTGGCGCATCGCCGAAAATTCGGTGGAAGATGCTCCGGCAGACGCGCCCGACCGCGCGGTGCCGCATTCGGTGACGCTGTCCTATAACGAAGCGGCGCGTTGGATGGATGCTCAAGAAAAAGTTGATCCGGTCGCCATGCCGCCGCAAATTTTGGACGCACTTTCTGAATGGGTGAAGTTAAATTACAGTCCGCCGGACAAGAAACAGCGGATACGTCCGACATCGTTTGAGAGTAAAGAGGGCCGTTACAAAAGTGGCATGTCGTCATGAGTGAAGGCGGTCTGTTTTCACGTTGGGCGAAGCGCAAACAAGACGTCGCGGCACAAAACGCGAGTGAGTCGATTCCAAGCGCACCGTCGGCTCTTGGCAATGAAACGGTTGCGCCTACCCTCCAGGTGGACGGCGCGGTTGATGAACGTATTGGAGCCAGCGGTTCAACCGTTCAGCCGCAACCACTTCCGGCCATCGAATCGTTAACGGCGGAGTCAAACTTCGCGCCGTTTATGGCCAAGGACGTTTCGCCGGATTTGCGTAATCAAGCGATGAAAAAGCTCTTCGCCGACCCGCACTACAACGTTATGGATGGCCTCGATATCTACATCGATGACTACGGTAAACCCGATCCTCTACCGGAAGGTTGGTTGCAAATCATGAATCAATCGAAAACGCTTAGGTTATTTGAAACGAAAGAAGAGGAGGCGGCGAGGCTGGGAACAGAGTCGGTTGTCGTATCGACAAATGCGGTAATTGCGGTACCCGCACAATCCCAGGATATTTCTTTGCGGGAAGATTTGACGCCACCGAACCAACCGGCGGTTTCCTCGTTAGCTCCGATCGCAGGGGATGCGTCGTTACCCGATAGTTGCGAACCATCCGATCTACCTCGCCCCGTTTCACAGCGCAACTGAGGTTTGGATAGGTTGGTGGGCGCTTGATACCGGTATTGGGGTATTGAAACGCGCAACCAGTGAAGAATTCGTGTCAAATAGTGGGCATAAGAAAAGCAAGATACAGGGGATTTGCAGCATGGATTTTTGCTTTGAGAAGCCACATTGATTGCAACGACAATCGATTCAACGGATTTAGCCAGTCAGCCGGCCAAACTCGCCGCCATGGCCGCGCTAGCGGCACTTTCTCCATTTGAGCCCGTTGCCAGTGTGGCCTACCAATCGGCCGGTCGGCTGTTGATCATCGGTAGCGATGAGCGGGTGGCTCAAGCCGTAACCGCGCTTAACGCCAAACTTTCTGCCGCTGTGTTTTGGACCGGTAAGTCGACACCACCAGCCTTGGCGGGCACGGAAGTTCGGCTCGGTAGTATCGTAAGCCTCACGGGGTTTTTAGGTGCCTTCGAATTATTGTGGCAACGCGGTGGTGCCACAGCGACTGAAGTGGCGTCCTTCGATTTGGTGCTCGATCTTCAAGCGTCCCCATTGTTCCAAATGCCGCAGCCGCCGCAAGGGTATCTGTATGTTGCAGCGCAGTCGCTAGGTGCGCCCGATGCGCCTGACGCACTCGCCGCGGCACTTGCCGAACTCCCCGAGATGGTCGGTGAGTTTGAGAAACCAAAATTCTTCGCTTATAAAGAATCGATTTGTGCGCACAGCCGTTCGCGCAAGATCGGCTGCACAAAATGTATCGACATCTGCTCGACCAAGGCGATATTGAGTAACGGCGATTCGGTCATCGTCGATCCGCACCTTTGTATGGGTTGTGGCGGGTGCGCCACGGTCTGTCCGTCGGGGGCGATGAGTTACCAGTACCCGCGGGTTGCCGATCGCGGTGCGCAGCTGCGTGCGCTATTGGGTGCGTATTCCGAGCACAAACGCGAGCACAAAAACGCCGCGACGTTGGCTCGCGTCATTGTGTTTCACAATGGTAATGACGGCGCGAGTGCCATGGCATCGACGCCGTTAGCGGCCAATGTGTTGCCGGTAGAAGCGTGGCACATTGCGTCCATCGGCCTCGACGTACTGCTGGGTGCAGTCTCATACGGTGCGGCTGGCGTGATTGTTGTTTCCGAAGGTAGCGAGGCACCGGCTTATGCTGACGCCATTGCGACGGAAATGCGTACCGGCGACACTATTTTGGCGGCACTGGGTTACATCGGTTCACACTTTGCGCTTTGCGGCGCGGGAGAATTGGCCGATCAAGTTTTGTTGATTCAAGCGGCTGCCTCGGTTAGTTCGCCTGCCACCTTTCATCTCTCTAACGACAAACGCGCGACCCTTGAATTTGCAATCGAACACCTTGCGCGGCACGCGCCGATTGCCAAGGTTCCCGACGCGATCCCGCTTGCACCGATGTCCATGTGGGGCAACATTGTGGTCAACCAGGATAAGTGCACCATGTGTCTTGCCTGTGCCGGCGCGTGTCCGGAGTCCGCGCTGATGGATGGCGGAGAGGGGGCGGTCAAGCCACAGCTTAAGTTTATCGAGCGCAACTGCGTGCAGTGTGGGATATGTGCGACGACATGCCCGGAAAAAGCGATTACCTTAGAGCCGCGTTTGCTGCTGAGCGAGGCGCGCAAAAAAGCAGTATTGCTTAACGAAACCGAGCCGTTTAATTGCATCAGTTGTGGCGAAGCACTTGGAACACGCAAGCTGATTGACGCCATGCTGGGAAAATTGGCTGGGCACTCGATGTTTCAAGCAGAGGGCAGCTTAAAGCGGTTACAAATGTGTGCGGATTGTCGTGTGGTGGACATGATGTCGAACAAACATGAAATGTCCATCTTGACCGGGAAGCCAATCGAATGAGCGAGACCGAGTCCCTCATGGTTGCTGCGAAGTTCGACGCACCGCGGGGTATTGAGGCCGAAGACCAGGCGCGTGCGGACTATTACGCCCTGCTGGCCAGTCTTTTCTACCGCGCACCTGATGCCAGACTGCTACAGGCCATTGCGATTGTGGAGCCTCCTTCGGGTGTGCTCGCGGCCGCTTGGCAGAAGCTGGCTGACGCCTCCAACTTGGTGCCGGAAGACGCCGTTCAAGAAGAGTACGCGGCGGTATTTGTCGGCGTGGGTAAGCCGCCGGTAATGCTGTACGGCTCTTTTTACATGGCCGGTTTTATGATGGAAAAGCCGCTTGCTGCACTGCGGCAAAACTTGGGAGAGTTGGGCTTTGTGCGGGCAGATTCAGTGCGTGAACCAGAAGATCATCTGGCAGCGATTTGCGACGTGATGCGCGCCATGATCCTCGGTGACGTTGAACATAAGCCGCAAGCTGTCGAAACGCAAAAGTTGTTCTTTTTGACCCACGTCAAGCCATGGATTTTTGACTGCATGGCGGCGATTTCGGCGTATCATCACGCGAACTATTACAAACATGTCGCGGGCTTTGCCAAAAGTTTTTTTGAAGTGGAAGTCGAAGCTTTCGAGATGTCGTAGTCCAGCGCGAGTATTCAAGGTTGAAGTGAATCTGTAAGTCAGCGTAAGTCAGATGCAAAATCATGCGAGGAGACTGTAAATGAAACCATCAAATATCTTACCGAATCGTCGTAACTTCCTGCTCGGTGCCACGCTCGGCACTGCAGGTGCCGTCGCGGGTGCAGCGGCCTTAGTGGCGGGATTGCCGACCACTGAAGCGGTCGTTGAAGCACCTCCAGTTGCGCATGCTGAGACCGGGTACCGCATGACGCCGCACATCAAGCATTACTACGAAACCACCAAACTGTAACGCGAGGAATACGACGATGCTGCTAACCAAAAAGTCCACAGGACAGGTGCAGAAGAGCACCTTTGCGTCAAACATTAATCGCGCCGCTTTTGTTAACACCGGTACCGTAGATCGACGGGCATTCCTCAAGCGATCTGGCATGGTCGCGGGTGCCGGTGCGTTTGCCTCACAGCTGCCGTTCTCGATGATGCAGAAGGCGAGTGCGGCCTCAACGGGGCCAATGGTCGCCGCTGACGGCAAGATGGAAATTAAGCGTACCGTCTGCACCCATTGCTCGGTCGGCTGTGCAGTTGATGCGGTGGTACAAAACGGCGTGTGGGTCCGTCAAGAGCCCGTGTTTGATTCGCCCATTAACCTAGGCGCGCACTGCGCAAAAGGTGCGGCGGTGCGCGAACACGGCCACGGCGAACATCGTCTTAAGTATCCAATGAAGCTGGTGAACGGCAAATATCAGAAGATCTCGTGGGATCAGGCGATGTCTGAGCTCACCGAGAAATTTTTGGCCCTGCGCAAATCGAGCGGGCCTGACTCGGTCTACTGGATAGGCTCATCAAAGCACAGCAACGAGCAGGCGTATTTGTTCCGCAAGTTCGTGTCGATGTTTGGCTCCAACAATTGTGACCACCAAGCGCGTATCTGCCACTCGACCACGGTCGCGGGTGTGGCGAACACGTGGGGTTACGGTGCCATGACCAACTCCTACAACGACATGCAAAACACCAAGTGTGCGATGTACATCGGTTCAAACGCGGCCGAAGCCCATCCCGTCTCGATGCTGCACATGTTGCACGCCAAAGAAAACGGCGCGAAGATGATCGTGGTGGACCCGCGCTTCACACGTACTGCCGCGAAGGCAGATCAATTCGTCCGCATTCGCTCTGGGTCGGACATCGCGTTTATTTATGGCCTGCTGTATCACATCTTTAATAATGGTTGGGAAGACAAGAAATATCTGAATGATCGCGTCTTTGGCATGGACAAGATTCGTGATGAGGTCATGAAGAAGTGGAGTCCTAAAGCGGTTGAAGAAGTCTGCGGCGTTGCCGAAGCCGAGGTTTACAAAGTTGCCGAGACAATGTCGATGAATCGTCCATCGACGGTTGTGTGGTGTATGGGCCAAACGCAGCACACGACGGGTAACGCCATGGTGCGGATGTCGTGCATTTTGCAGTTGGTGCTCGGCAACGTTGGCGTTTCTGGCGGCGGCACGAATATTTTTCGTGGGCACGACAACGTGCAAGGTGCGACCGATGTTGGCCCCAATCCAGATTCATTGCCAGGCTACTATGGTCTCGCAGAAGGCTCGTGGAAGCACTGGGCCAAGGTTTGGAACGTTGACTATGATTGGATGAAGAGTCAATTCGCGTCCAAGGCGATGATGGAAAAACCGGGGATGACGGTGTCTCGCTGGATTGACGGTGTGCTTGAGAAAAACGAGCTGATCGATCAAGACTCCAATCTGAAAGCGATTGTGTATTGGGGGCATGCACCTAATTCGCAGACGCGCGGCTTGGAGATGAAAAAGGCAATGGAAGCTGTGGAATTGATGGTCATCATCGACCCGTATCCAACCGCCTCCGCCGCGATGCCTGATCGTCAAGACGGCGTATACCTGTTACCGGCCGCGACCCAGTTTGAGTGTGCGGGATCTTGTACGGCATCGAATCGTTCGATCCAATGGCGAGAGAAAGTCATCGAGCCGTTGTTTGAGTCGCGGCCCGATCACGCGATCATGTAT
>JACMOJ010000118.1 GCA_014378085.1 Burkholderiales bacterium
CTATCTGTTGCCGGGCGTGGCCATTCTCTACGCCGCTTGCGTCATCGTCGGGCTGGCCTTCATGCTGGTGAACGTCGCGGCCTACCACGCGGTCGGCGAGTTATCGCAACCGGAGGATCGCGCCATCAATTTCAGCTACGTGGCGCTCGGCTTTTCAACCTCGCTGTTCATCGCCCCGATACTTGCGGGTGTGAGCATCGACAGCGCCGGCTATCGGAACACGTTTGCGTTGCTGGCCGTATTCACGGTGCTTCCCATCATCGTCCTATCGTTTAAATTGCTGCCCATAGCAGCGCCCGCACCGAAACCTGAGGGCAGCACAGGTGGTAACGTCATGGACCTGCTTCGCGACCCGCAATTGCGTCGTTTATACATCACCATGGCAGTGTTGACGGTCGCTTGGGACGTTTACAGTTTCGCTATTCCGATTCAAGGATCTTTAACGGGTTTATCTGCCTCAGAGATCGGGTTAGTAATGGCGTCTTTCGCAGCAGCGACATTTGTGGTGCGTCTGGCGATGCCGTTTTTCGTTCAACGCGTAAAACCCTGGACCATGCTCATCGGAGCGCTATTGACGGCTGGTGTGAGCTTCTTCTTGCTGCCATTTGCGACGACACTGGGTGCAATGATGGCCTTGATGTTTTTATTAGGGCTCGGCCTTGGCTCGCCGCAACCAATGATATTGACGCTGCTCCACGAATCCGCGCCAGCGGGCCGGGCTGCAGAAGCTTTGGGGTTGCGTACCACGCTCATCAACGGCAGCCAAACGGTGATGCCGCTCATCTTTGGCGGGGTAGGGGCAGCGCTGGGGATGATGCCAGTCTTCTGGGCAATGTCGGCAGCTTTAGTGGTCGGCAGTCTCTACGCGCGTCGGGCTAGCAGGATCGCTGCAGAAATCGACATGAAGGCATAAACTTCCACCAATCTTATGGCTGATTCGCGCGTTTGATCCTTCAGATACATACTCGGAACATACCGCGTAGACGCTTGATTTATTGGCATTCGCCCCAAAATCTGCGAATATCGGTCGACACGTACAGACGCATTAAGAAACTGTTGCGCCACGGTACACTCTGCTATCAATTATTCAGTTTCGGAGATGATCAAGCCATGAAACGTGTGTTCTTATTTCTTGCAACCAACCTTGCGGTGATGCTCGTACTGGGTGTTGTCACCAGTTTGCTGGGCGTCAATAAATTTTTGACGGCCAACGGCCTCAATCTGCCGATGTTGCTGGCGTTTTCAGCCGTTGTAGGTTTTACCGGTGCGATTTTTTCGTTGCTTATCTCCAAGCCGATGGCCAAATGGAGTACCGGCGCGCAGGTGATCGTCAGTCCGCGCAATGAAACCGAACAGTGGCTGCTAGACACAGTGGGGCGCCTCGCGAATAAAGGCAACATCGGCATGCCGGAAGTCGCCATTTTCGAGGGTGATCCGAATGCGTTTGCCACTGGCGCCTTCAAGAATTCTTCGTTGGTTGCCGTTTCCACGGGCCTGCTAGAGTCGATGACGAAAGAAGAAGTCGAAGCGGTGCTGGCGCACGAAATTGCTCACATCGTTAACGGCGATATGGTGACGCTTACGCTGATTCAAGGCGTGCTCAATACCTTCGTCGTGTTTTTAGCCAAGATTGTCGGTTACTTCGTTGACCGCGTCGTGCTCAAGAATGACCGCGCCGGTCCCGGTATCGGTTACTACGTGACCGACATCGCTTGCCAAATTATCTTTGGCCTGGTCGCCTCGGTGATTGTTGCGTGGTTTTCACGCCAACGCGAATTTCGTGCCGATGCCGGTGCGGCGAGCCTAATGGGCACACCGCAGCCGATGATTAAGGCCCTCGCGCGCTTGGGCGGGGTGGAAGCCGGTGAATTGCCGAAGTCGATGGCCGCGTCCGGCATCACTGACAAAGCGGGTTTTATGGCATTGTTTTCCAGCCATCCGCCAATCGAGGTACGCATCGCCGCACTTCAGAAGCGCGGCTGACACTTACGGGTATACAGAGGGGGTAGCCGCGCCCGCGACCCTCCTCCACTGTGCTGCACGCCGAGTCTATAGAGGTTTTGTAAACACTGATTTCAGAGTGCCGAAGAGGCCGCTTTTCTTTTCGTCCTTTTTTTCTTCTTCCTCAACTTGAGGTGCCGTGTTTCCGTACTGCGGAACTTTCAGCGGCTGACGTTGAAACTGGCCCGAGGCGCTACCGCTGCTCGATGGGCGGCGAATCAGCTCCTTGAAACTAGATTCCTTGCCGATAAACAACTTCGCCAATTCCTCAAGTGCCTTGTCGGTGACGGAGTCCGGCTCCAGCGTGTAGATTGACGGCCCGAAGTCTTCTACGTTTTTCAGTTTGAATCTGAGGACGCCGTTTTCGTAATCGCCCAGCACATCGGCACCACATATAACTTCGCAATTGATTTTGAAGACCTCATGCGTGGTTACACGCCGATCATTTTTGAATGATTCTGACGTGAAGCGCATATTGTTTTGCCATAGCAGATCGCGAAATCGTTCGATTTGCTCCGCGTCCCGTTTTACAGTCAATTGATCAGGCTTGCTGCGCTTGAATGTGACAGTTACGTTCTCATAATGTTCACTGTTGTCGCGTAGTGAAGTGCGGAATTCGATGCGGTAATCGCTTTGTGCAAGTCCGTCAATCTTGCCGACGGTAAGTAAATCGTAAACGAGCGAACAAGGCGGCTTGACAACGTTCAACTGCTTGAATAGCTCACTCATGTACTGGAAGGTCTTCCGCAACGCACGATCAACCGCCGCTGAATTGGCTTTGATCGTTTGCGTCTTCACAGCTTCCTGATTTTTGAGTGTCTCGGCCTCTTTTTTGAGGTCGTCGAGAAGTCCCATATGTTCTCCGATATTCCTAATGTGCGTTATGCTGACGCGATTGCGGCTATTCTAACGAATGCCACATGTTACCGCAGGCAGCTGTGTCCTGTCAGCCTGAAAATCATCATCGCCTACTGCCCGACGCTGCAACATGAAAGCCATCCTCGCTCTGGACCAAGGCACCACCAGCTCGCGCGCGGTGTTATTCGATCGCAACGGCGCAATTCTGGCCTCAGCACAACACGAGTTCGCCCAACATTTTCCACAACCCGGTTGGGTAGAGCACGACGCACTTGAAATCTGGCAGTCGCAATGCCGGGTTGCGGCAGAGGCAATCGCTAAATCCGCA
>JACMOJ010000119.1 GCA_014378085.1 Burkholderiales bacterium
GATCGAAGGCCCCGGCCATGTGCCGATGCATCTCATCAAAGAGAACATGGACTTGCAATTGAAGTATTGCCACGAAGCGCCGTTTTACACGTTAGGCCCACTCACCACCGATATCGCTCCGGGTTATGACCACATCACCTCCGCGATTGGCGCGGCGATGATCGGCTGGTACGGCACCGCCATGCTTTGTTACGTCACACCAAAAGAGCACTTAGGGTTGCCGAATAAAGCAGACGTTAAAGACGGCATCATGGCCTACAAGATTGCGGCACACGCTGCGGACTTGGCGAAAGGTCACCCAGGTGCTGCGATGCGCGACAACGCCTTGTCCAAAGCGCGCTTTGAATTCCGTTGGGATGATCAATTCAACTTAGGACTCGACCCCGATAAAGCCAAAGAATTCCACGATGAGACGTTGCCGCAAGAAGGCGCGAAGCTCGCGCATTTTTGCTCGATGTGCGGTCCGCATTTCTGTTCGATGAAGATTTCGCAGGACGTGCGTGACTTCGCGAAGGCAGAAGGGCTTAGCGATGAAGAGGCGCTGAAGAAGGGGATGGAAGTGAAGGCGATTGAGTTTGTCAAGCGGGGTGGTGAGGTTTATCAGAAGGTTTGACACCAGTTCTCAATTAGACAAATTATCTTCTCCGCGCTAGCATCCACCGCATGAAGTTTGAATGGGATACGGCCAAAGCCGCTGCGAATGTTGCGAAGCACGGTGTGTCCTTTGAGGAGGCCGCGCAATCATTTGAGGACGAACTGTCAGCCACTTTCCCCGATCCCGATCATTCGCGCGGCGAGTACCGCTACATCACCTATGGGCTGATTGCCGACGGCAGACTTCTTGTAGTGTCCCATACAGAACGCAATGGGTTGATTCGCATCATCAGTGCCCGGCTTGCAACGAAGAAGGAACGAAAACGCTATGAAAGCTAAGCCACAACCACAGGACGACATGCGAGCTGAATATGATTTCGACTTCTCAAAGGCGGAACGAGGTCGATACGCGAGGCGCATCAAAGTCGAAGGCTCCAATCTTGTTTTGCTCGAACCTGATTTGGCAAAGACGTTTCCCGACTCTGCGGCGGTGAATGCCGCGTTGCGGTCGGTAGTTGAGTTCGCGAAACTCTCTGCTGATATGACCAAGCGTACTCCCAGCAAAGCCGCGAAACGTCGGGCAGCTTGAGCTGCACGAAAACACCACCACGGGCCCTTTAAATCATTCTGAAACAAGCAGGGCTAAAGAAGTAAGGAGAAGACGATGCAATATCTTGTGATTGTTGAAAAGGGTCCGACTTCCTTTGGTGCCTATGTGCCGGATTTGCCCGGTTGCATCGCTGCGGGAGAGACGCGCGAAGAGGTGCTTGCGCTGCTCCATGAGGCCATCGAGTTTCACATTGCGGGTATGAAGGAAGACGGTCTGCCTATTCCACCGCCCGCCTCCTACAGCGAACTCGTCGAGATTGCGGCGTAGGTCGCGACGAAAAGACGATCTCCGCGCATTCGAGCGCATCACCACAATTTAATTTCTGAGAATCATGCCCACCATCAGTCAGTTCTTTGGCATTGTGATTCAAATGTTTTGGCGAGAGCATGCGCCGCCACATTTTCACGCCTTATATGCGGAACACGAGGCCCTGATTGACATTCGCACCCTAGAAGTGATCGGCGGAAGCCTGCCGCGGCGCGCACTCAACCTGACGATAGAATGGGCCATCGAACATCGTGAAGAATTGATGGAGGACTGGAATCTATGTCAATCCAAACAACACCCGAAGAAGATCAAGCCGCTGGAATAATTCCCGCCGCGCCTTGGCGCTTGAAAGCAATTTCCGTTCTCGCGGACTACCGCTTGGCAGTGACGTTTCAAGACGGAACAAGCGGCGTCGTGGATTTTTCTTCGGTATTGACTGCGCGAGAGCCCGGCATCTTCGCCGCCCTGAAAGACAAGGTTTTTTTTGAGCAGGCCAGACTTGAAGTTGGTGTCGTATGCTGGCCCAACGGCTTGGATATGGATCCGGGTTGGATGCATGAGCAGGTTAGGCTCAATAATTCGTGGTCTGTCCCCTTTTAGCTCCATTCTGCATCCGATCATGCCAAAAAACACCTCACAGTCTTACCGGCTTGCAGCTGCCGCACTTTTTATTTGCCTAGCGAGTTGCGCCCAACTCACCCCGCCCTCGTCGACGCCTAAGGGATACGCCATCGCGGAAATTGCGGTGAACGATCCCGTGGCGTATCGCGAATACGTAGCGGCCGTCACGCCGCTCGTCGCGAAATATGGTGGCGTTTATCTGGTGCGTGCGGGCAAGGTCGCAGCGAAAGAAGGTGCGGCGGCGCAAGGGCGCATCGTGGTGATTGAGTTCCCGAGCTTTGCCGCCGCGCAGGCTTTCTACGACTCTGTTGAGTATCAGGCAATTATTGGATTGCGCACGAAGTCTGCCACGCCGCGCGTTCTGCAGGTTGAGGGTACCGCGCGCCAATAACGAAGGTATCGTGTTGTCGCCGCAATGATGAAAGCCTATTAAATTAAGCATCCTCAAACCTATGCGCCAATCCGCCCTCGTCGCTTCGTTGATCATATTTACGCAGCTCTGCATCGCCGCACCGTGTGATGCACCGGCAAAGCTTAAAGACGGCTGGCCCATTGAAGCCAGCGCCCACGCGGCAGGGTTTGATGCGGCGCGTCTGTGTGAGGTTCTAAAAGACTTCGCAGAAAGCAAAGTGAATTTCCACAGCTTGGTGGTTGAACGCCATGGTCGGATCGTGGCCGAATCGTACAAGCGCGGCAAAGACGAAACGATTTATTCGCTATTCGCATCTTCAACCAACTTTGATGCCGCGTCGCGCCATGATGTGCGGTCTATCAGCAAATCGGTGGTGAGTTTGTTATGGGGAATCGCCCACGCAGACGGGAAGACGCCGCCGCTAAATACCCCCGTGCTTGACCTGTTGCCCGACCTTGCTGACCTGAAACAGCAGGGGCGAGAGGCAATTACGATCGCGCACTTATTGACGATGAGCAGCGGCCTCGATTGGAACGAACCAAATACCTCCAACGCTCGAAACGATGAATTTGGTCTCTACTGGCGGACATCACAATCGCGTTATGTGTTTGATCGACCGATGGCAGCGCGAGCCGGCACGCGCTATAACTACAACGGCGGAGGCACCGCGGTGCTCGCGCAGCTATTGACCGAGCGCGTCGGCATGCCCCTGCCAGAATACGCACGAAAAAAGTTGTTTGCGCCGCTAGGCATCACTGACTGGGAATGGCGAAATGATATTCGTGGTCGCCCTCTCGCCTTTGCCGGCCTGCGATTACGTTCGCGTGACGTGGCGCGCATTGGCCGCATGGTGCTCGGTGAAGATAAAACACCCGGAAAATGGCAGGGCACGCAAGTCGTTCCGTCAGCATGGATCACTGAATCACTGCATGGTCAGATTGACATGGCTAACGAGCCAGGCTGGCAATATGGTTTTCAATGGTGGGTGGGCACAATTGATGTGCTCGGCACCAAACGCCGTTGGAGTGCCGGGTTCGGCAACGGCGGGCAGCGGCTATTTCTGGTGCCAGAAATTGATCTCGTGGTCGTCATTACGGCGGGCGAATATGGCAAGCCCGCAATAGGACGTGAGGCTTACCAATTGTTCAAGCGCGCGGTGGAAACGATTCGTGAATAACGAAGCGTTTTGATCGAATTCCACACCGAGGATGGCTTGGCGCTGGCGCTTTTTACGCCGAATGGAAATTCATTAAAACGATTCCAGCAGCGCGACCGTGCCCAATCCCCCATCGGCGCAAATACTCACGATCGCGCGCTTGCCACTGCCCACGGCCGCAAGCTCTTTCACCGCCTGCGAAAGAATGCGCGCCCCTGTCGCGCCGAACGGGTGTCCAAACGCAACGCTTCCACCATTCGCGTTCAGCCGCTCCCATCGGTTATCGCCCAAGTGCGCAAATGTGCCGTGATCGTCATGGCACGCATTATTCGAAACCCTAGCAGCCACGCGCCCTACCGACCCTACGCCTCTGGCGGATTGGTGTAACTTAGCGTAGTCGACAAACC
>JACMOJ010000120.1 GCA_014378085.1 Burkholderiales bacterium
CAAGAACGGGGGTTTTTCGTAGTTCCCAAAAGACAAAATGTATTACTGGCGGGCTGTTTGGAGGTAAAGCAGCCGGAAATGCCCGCCAGTGCTTATGTTTGCTATTTCGTTCAACTGGCGCTGAGTATGAGGTGAGCGCCAGATGAACTGACGAATGCCAATTTAACCGGGCTCCTGACATAGCGTGTAGCCACAGCGTTTTTTTCGGATCGCGGCTTTCGATCAACCCTTTGATACGCGTACCGGATGAAAGTCAGCGAATCTTGAACCTGATCCAAAAAAGCGGTTGGTTTTTATTCGCGACACGCGGTAGTCATTGTCAACTTTAGCATCTGTTGAAACACGGTCGCGTCACGGTTCCGGGCAAGCCTTCTGACGACTAGGCGCCCGGCACGCTTGCCAGTATCCTGAAGCAATTTGGTCTTGTGAAATGAGGAATATATGCGTTACGCGCTCGTGACAGAGAAAGCCCAAGGAAATTTTTCGGGGTACGTTCCCGATCTTCCGGGGTGCGTCGTTACTGGTACAGCAATGGAAGAAATAGAGTCGCAAATTCGTGAAGCTATTGAATTTCCTCTGACCTCTATGATTCTCGGAAGATAGCCGACATGCGTGTTTCCATACTATTCGCTGGATTAATTCTTTTGGCTGTTATTGTTAGTGGGTGCCAGATTGATGCACCGACCTTTGTCTCAGGCGACGTATCAGCGTTCCAGGCTAAGACTTCTCGCTCAGCGAAATGGCAGCTGAGTCCAAAACAGCTCGTGGATTTGCGCCAATGGCTAGCTGACAGAAAATCTGGATGGAATGCGGCAGGAAAAATGCCTCCGGAAACAATGGCCACGTTGACAGATGCAAACGGGAAAACTTTTCTTTTGCGGGTAGCGGGAAACGTCGTCATGGCAAATGGAAAGGTGAAGGAGTTCTCTGAAAAGGAAATCTTGCAATTGAGGAGCCTATTGGGAGTCACCATTGATGGCTAACTTGTTGCGCAAGGGTATTCCCTTCGGTCGCGGTACGAGCCCGCAGCGGCGTGCCCGTTAGCACGGACCTCTGAAGTCATCAAATGTCACAGTGCCCCCATTGCCAGATGAATACCATAGCTTACTTCGCCAAACACGCGTCTTGGCGAGGTGCGCCTGTCCGATGCCCCAGCTGCGGGGGTATGTCTTTCGTGGAGAAGCATTCGACATCATGGGGACGCGCCGCAGTGGTTGCGCCATTTCTCCTTCCGTTCGCACTGATCTTCAGTAGTTCGTGGTGGTCCGTGGGCGCAGTGGCGGCATTATTCATCGCGTTGGTTGTCGCGCATGAAGTGACTCTCCATCGCGCGCCTTTAATTGCTACAACGGCAAGTGAAGTCGCCTACTCGAGAAAGTGGGCCTTCGGCTTCGCGGCTCTCATAATAATCGGAGCCGCAATTGCCGTGAGTGTTAGCTGGCATGGCACATGATGAGTTTTGAGTCTTCACTCAAGACGTTTGCGTCGCTCAATGGAACCGCGCAATAGGGCATCACCGCGTTGCTTAGATTTTCAGCATCAAAGGAGAATGGGACACGCGCACCCTTATACGCAACGTACTTACTGTGCTCGCTGGCATCATCATCGGCAGCATCGTCAACATGGCACTCATCATGCTCAGCCCGACGCTCATTCCGCCACCCGCTGGCGTGGATGTGAACAACGCCGAAAGCCTGTGTAGGGCTATGCATCTGTGCGAACCGCGGCATTTCATCATGCCGTTTCTGGCGCATGCAGAACTTTCACTGGTGTGCTCGCTGCGTTCCTGATCGCAGCTCGCGACAAGTCGTAATTTGCTTACGTCATTGGCGTCGTCTTCCCTGGTGGTGTAGCGGCAAGTTTCATGATTCCTGCTCCTGCCTGGTTTATCGCGATCGACCTTTTGGCGGCATACCTGCCAATGGCATGGTTGCGTATTTAGGTGGGCAAGCGTCTGCAACAACGTGCGCCTGCTGCGCGGAAAAGCGAGGCCGAACGATAATCGCGCTACCTTCGACGCCACATTCGCACAAAGGCTGACGAATGGACACAGGCTATGCGGTGAATGCACGCAGCGCTGCCGATACTTTCCCCTTGGTCAGGCGCGGGTCGCAAAATCGGATGGCACTAACATTGGCGAGGCTCACGGACACAATAGTGCCGAAAAGAGACGCCAGTATTGGTTCTACATGACTTTCTGCTACAGCCGAACCTAGAACGGCAACGCCACGTCCGATTTCACGCTCATGAGCACGCGTCGAAAATCCTCTTGAATCCGCTCTAGCGCAGCCTCGGTTTCAGCTTCAAAACGCAGCACGATGACCGGCGTGGTATTGGATGCACGCGCCAGTCCAAATCCGTCCAGGTATTCCACACGCACGCCGTCGATGGTGATGATTTCGGTCGCGCCTTCGAACTTGCCTGTGTCGCGAATCTTTTCGACCAGCGCGTGCGGCTCGCCTTCCTTCAGTTGCCAGTTAAGTTCCGGCGTGGAAATCGCATCGGGCAGTGCTTTAAGTGGCGCGTTCGAGTCCGCGTTTTTGCTGACAATCTCGAGCAATCGCGCGCCGCAGTAGAGCGCATCGTCAAATCCGTACCAGCGTTCTTTGAGAAAAATGTGTCCGCTCATTTCACCACCAAGTGGCGCGCCGGTTTCTTTCATTTTTAGTTTGATCAGTGAGTGGCCGGTCTTATACATCGTAGGTTTGCCGCCGTGCTTGCTGATCCACGGCGCCAGATTGCGCGAGCATTTCACGTCAAATATCACCTCGCCACCCGGTACCCTAGAGAGGACGTCGGCCGCGAACAACATCATCTGCCGGTCAGGGAAAATGATTTCGCCATCCTTCGTCACTACACCCAGCCGGTCGCCGTCGCCGTCGAACGCCAGACCCAGTTCAGCGTCGGTCTCTTTCAAAGTGCGGATCACATCCTGCAAATTCTTCGGCTGTGAGGGATCAGGATGATGGTTCGGAAAATTGCCATCGACTTCGCAAAACAACTCGATCACTTCACAACCCATTGCGCGAAACAGCTTTGGCGCGTACGCGCCGGGTGCGCCGTTACCGCAATCGACGACGATCTTCATCGGTCTTGCCAGCTTGGCGTCGCCAACGATACGGGCGATGTAGGCATCAGCCAGGTCACGGGTTTCATAGGTGCCGGGCTTGTCGGAAGTTGCAAAATCGTTTGCTTCGATGCGGCGCTTCAATGACTGAATCGCATCGAGCGCCAAGGTCTCGCCCTCGATCACCATCTTGATGCCGTTGTATTCGGGCGGGTTGTGCGAGCCCGTAATCATCACCGCCGAGCCGGTGTTGAAATGGAACGCTGCGAAATAGACCATCGGTGTGGCGACCATGCCGATGTCAATCACGTTGATGCCGGTGGACTGAATGCCTTGTGCGAGCGCGTCGGCAAACGCGGGGCCGGACAAACGGCCATCGCGACCAATGCTGATCGTGGTACCGCCACGCTTCCTGGCTTCCGAGCCCAGCGCTTTGCCGATGAGCTCGACCGTGTCGGCTGTCAACGATTTGCCGACAATGCCACGGATGTCATAGGCTTTGAATATCTCTGCTGCAAGTTGTGGCGTGGGCGACATGAATTAGTTCCTGTGGTCAATGAAATGAAAAACACGTTTGGGCAACCAGCCGCCATGGCCCGGAAAACGCCCGGATAAAAAGCCGACGTGGCCGCCGTCATCGGGAAAATGCCGCGTCACTGTCGCAGATACTTGTTCGGCCGTGGGCAAGGCAGACGCAGGTAAGAATGGATCGTTGAGCGCATTCAATATCAATGTCGGCACACGGATATCGATCAAGCCAGGCTTGGCTGAGGCGCGGCTCCAGTAGTCGTCGGTGTCTCGATAGCCGTGCAGAGGCGCGGTGACTTCGTTATCGAATTCGCGCAGCGTCCGCGCTTTCAGGGCCCGTTCGGCGTTGAAAATTCCCGGATGGTGCGCGAGCTTGGTGAGCGACTTTTTCTTCATGGTTGCGAGAAAATTCTTGGTATACACCTTGCAGAAGCCTTGTTCAAGCGCATTGCCGGCAGCAGCCAGATCCATGGGTGCCGAGATCGCGATTGCAGCTTCAACGACACTGCTGGCCAGGCTTCCTTGCTCGCCCAGCCATTTGAGCGTGGCGTTGCCGCCCAGTGAGATTGCCGCGACGTAAAGGGGTTGATCAGGTGCTTCCGCTTTGGCGCGGCGCAGTATCCAGTCGATCTCCGGCGCGTCGCCCGAATGATAAGCGCGGGGCAGGAGATTGATCTCCCCGCCACAACCTCGAAAGTGTGGTGCCAGCCCGCGCCAACCGCGCTGCTTTGCTTCTGCCATCAGGTTCAACACGTAGGGTCTTTGCGAGGACCCCTCCAAGCCATGAAAAACGACCAGCATCGGCATTTCACGAGAACCATTCAGGCGGTCAACGTCAATAAAGTCTCCGTCAGGTTTGCCCGACGGCGTCGAGTTCCACCGTTCGCGTGTGTAGGTAAACGTCGGCATATGACCGAACAATGACGGATAAACCGTTTGCAGGTGCGCGCCAAGGCTCCCACTACCTAACCACCAGGGGGAGCCGTATGCAGGTGCCGCAGCGGGATTATTGTTGGGCATGTCCGGCGGTCCCTTTACCAGGCAGTGTTAAATTCAATGCGTTGCCGACCATCGGCCATGACAGGCCCCAGTTGCTTTAGCGCCGCAGGTGCATCGGCTGCGACCGTCGCAAAGCCGGTAAACGTCAATCGCCGCGGAAGCGTTAACGTCACGGCGCCATCGCCTTCCAGTTTTAACGGGCCAGTGGAACGCAGAATCGAAATCTTGATCGTCGCACCATCAGCGTTCAGTTTGATTTCCTGGTTGCCGAGCGACGCGTTGATGATGCCGCCCAAGGCAAGCTGCTCTGCATTCAAGCCCATTGCACCCACAACCTGCCATGCGCCATTGGCGGTGGTCGCTGGTCTCACCCGCAAGCGCTCATCACCAACCTGTTGCAAAAGAATTTTTCCGGCAGGGGTAGCCAGCGCTGCCGCGACATGCACCATGGCCAGCAAACGGGCATCGGCGAGAAGCGCCGTGTTGCGCAGTTCGAAATCACCCGGTCGCAATCCTATCAGGGCGGTGCCGGAGAGCGCTGGCGCGTCGGGCTCGACAATGAATCCCAAACGCAACCCTAGCAGCGAACCTGGTGCAAACCGCCATGTGAACGGAATATTGAATGGGGTGGGTCCACTTGCAAAATGTATACGTCCGCGCCCGTTCCAGATGGTGCCGCCGTCAGCAACGAATTTTACATTTGCGTTTGTTGCGAACAAGCGCTCGATCAACACCGCTGGCGCAAACACAAAGATGCCGATGACAAACGCGAGCATCGCGAGCCACCACCAGTGGCCGATCGTTGCGGTGCGTTCCGGCGTCATTTTGCAGGCGCCGCTGTAGGGGTAGCGGGCAAAACTTTGGCGCTTGCTTCAGAACCAAGGCGCATGTCGACCGCGACGGTCGACGTGCCTGCTGGCGCATCTAACCGTGTAATTGATGCTTCGCGCAGCAGAAGCGCATGGCGTGAAATCGCGTCACCGGTCTTGTCCCACCAGCTTGCGTAAGTGATCGAAGGCAATACGACCCGAAAACCATCCTGCGTTGCCGTGATCTGCGTGCCGGGCCCGAAGATGGCTTGCAGCAGAGCGACATTTGCGGCAGTACGCGGTACCGCCGCTATCGCCGGCATGGCACCTAGCAGGCCGACTTCTTTCGACTGGCTACGCATGACAGAAAGCTGCGCTTCCATTTGTGGCAATCGCGCTGTTAATGCTTTGCGTCCATCCAGTGCCGGAAGCAACACGAATGTGACGATCAACGCGAGGACGACGAGCGCCGCGCCAAGTGTGATCTGTGCACGGCGATTATTGTCGAGTGAATTCCAGCGCCCACGCAAAGGGGCAACCGCATGCATCAAGGTTGCCGACGAATGTCCAAAGAGGGCGCGCAATCTGACCATCAGCGTTGCACTCTCACAGTGACCCGGACGATATTGCTGGAATCCCTGGTAAACGTGGCGTCGGGTGTCTCCGCTACACGCGACTTCAATGCGGACTGCATCGCGGGATCGGTGACCAAGGTTTCAATACTGACGACGTCTTCACGAATTGAAACGCGTTGCGGCACCGATGCCGACACGTCGTTGAGAATCGCGGCCACTTGCGCGAGCGCCAGGCGCGCATTGTCAGTCGTGCCGATACCGCGTTCGCGTTTCATGGTGTCGAGATTGCGCTGCATTTGCAAGGGCGGATCGACGATGGCCTGCGCCTTCGGAAACGCCTCTTTGAATACCTGGGTCATCTCTTTCTCGAGCACGCGCCGCCGCTGGTCAAGCCGCCAAGCGTCGATGACAATAAAAGCGATCTGCAAAACGGCAATTGTGGCGATCAATACCAAGGCAGGTTTCAGCGCCCTACGCCACCCATTGCCGGTTGAGCGCGGTGCAAATTCGCCTACGAGCAAGTTTCCAGCGCCCGTCGATACCATGCGTGCCTTGGGAAGCGCTGCAACCTTTATCGGGCAATCAAGTACGCGCTGCCATGTTGCAATCCATGGTGCTGCATTTGTGTCGTGGGTGAACACAATAAGCTGTGAGGGTGAAATGTGATGGTCGCGCGCTTCTTTCAGGGCGAGTGCCAAGGCGAAAGGGGGATCATCAGGAATACCTGAATTGCCTGCAGCGCTATTTTCAACGTCAAAGCTGTAAGCGAAGCCATCCGCGCGGCGCGCCAATCCATGGGCGCCATCGAGCATCAGGCCCCACTCGTCTTTTCCAACCGGGATCAATTCTGCGGCCGATATAGCCTGCTTGGGTTCAATCTGCGTGTCACCAAGCCAGCGCAACGCACCAGCCAACCAATCGCGATCGATGGCAGCGATAACATGATTGGTCGTGTCGTTCGATGCCGCAACACCGAGAACCACGGCATGTACGGTGGCAGGGTCAATGGTGAGTTTGTCCTCGATGGCGTAACGCAGCAATGCGTCGCGCTTGGCAGCCGATACCGGTGGCAGCGGTGTTTCGATATACACCACGCGCCGTGCCGGGATAACGATCACCGTGCGCTCGGCACGCGGCACATCGGCCAGCGTTGTCAGCGCGCCAATACTATCGCGTAGTAAATCCGCCTGTCGATCA
>JACMOJ010000121.1 GCA_014378085.1 Burkholderiales bacterium
CGACGCCCAAGGTATCTGGACTGGTTTCAAAGGCCTGACCGTCGTCGTTGGGGTGAAGAACATGTTTGATCGCGATCCGCCTGCATCGCGTCAAGGCCAATCCTTCCAGGTCGGCTACGATCCGCGCTACGGCGACGCACTCGGTCGTGTGATCTACGGCAAAATCGCTTATGCGTTTAAGTAAACAGCAGTCAAAAATAGAAAAAGAGAAAGGGCCGCAAGGCCCTTTCTCTTTAGTGTTGTACTGTGGGATACACGCAGGGCAAAATCCGGTTACTCGATCGCGCTGATCGCGTTACGAGTTTTTTTCTGGCAACCTCACCCTGGTGTCATCACTCAAAAATATGGAAACATAATGAACGACATTGCCACGCTGCGTCGTATCCTCAAACAAAATCACGTCATTGCGGTCGTCGGTCTTTCCGCGAACGGGTGGCGTCCCAGCTACTTTGTGGCCAAGTATTTGAAAGAGCATGGATATCGCGTCATTCCCGTGAACCCGGCTTATCAGGAGGTGCTGGGTGAAAAATGCTACGCGACACTGCGCGATGTGCCCGTAAAAATCGATATGGTCGATTGCTTTCGTAAAGCCGAGGAGATCCCGGCGCTGGCGGAGGACGCCATACTCATCGGCGCGAAATGTTTGTGGATGCAGCTCGGTGTCGTCACCCACGAGGCTGCTGCGCGCGCGCGCGGCGCCGGGTTGGATGTGGTGATGGATCGTTGCGTAAAAATTGAACATGGACGGTTGTTCGGCGGCTTGAAATTCGCTGGCGTGAACACCGGGGTGATCTCGGCGAAACGGCCGCTTTAGCAGCCGATTGGTCCGTTGCGCGTGGTCGGAATTCGTCATTGGTCCAGCGCGGTCGCCATTCGTCGCACGCTGAGGCGCAATCAGGACATCCTGCTTGACGTGCGTCGGGGGCGCACCAATACTGATACGCAATCGATTCAGAATGACTTAAAGATGAATCTTTCCGGTCGAATTTTGGAGGAAATCATGCAGGACTATCTCGTTTGGACATCGCTAGGCTTCGCGCTCGTCATTATCGAGCTGATGACGGGAACTTTCTATTTACTCGTGATTGGCGTCGGCGCGTTGGTTGCAGCGCTGACCGCGTGGCTTGGCGTGCCATTTATAGGGCAAGTCGCTACTGCGGGCCTCGTCGCCGGTATAGGCACTTGGTGGGTGCACCACTGGCATATCGGCCATCGCGCCGATGGCGATCAGGCGAATGCGATCGATACCGGTCAGGCTGTAACGGTGGCAAGCTGGGGCAATCAGGCGGATGGGGTTTTGCGTGTCAAGTATCGTGGTACCGAGTGGGACGCACGCATCAGGCCCGGTGACGTCGCGGCGAGCGCCGTTGGTGTGGGTGGGACGCTGCATATTCTTGCGCAGGACGGGCAGTGCTGGGTTGTGGGTAGTCAGCGGCCCGCAGCTTGATGCTGTCCAGGCTTATCAACGGACTGGTGACCGGCCTGATCGCGTGGTCGGTGACCCAATCGAAGTGGATCGCGCTGGTCGTGTTTGGTGTGACCGCCGGTTTGAGCAGCAATAAGTTCAAGTGGATCGAAGAAATCACGAAAACCATCAAAGCAGAAGTCGAGAAAGCGAAATGTGCTTCAACCAAGGCGGCGAGCACGACAAACCCGTCGTCCGCAGCGAATCAGGACGCGTCAGCAAATGCGCAGTCTGCTGCCGCAAAATTGGCTGCGAAACTGGCGCCAAAGCTGTCGCCCAAGCACACTGAACCTGCGATGCTCAAACATCGGAACGATGCAGCAGGACACGCTCGCACCGATAAGACGTCAATGAAATTAACCATCCCCGATGTAATTGCAACAGTAGTTGAACAACCTCCCAAGGAGATTTCCATGTTTGTAAAATTGATCATCGCTGTGATTATCGGCGGTGCAGCAGGCTTCATGACACAGAACCCTAGTGTGGCCATCGGCGTTTTTGTCGGCGCATTTTTCGTTGCACTCATCATCGAGGGCATGAAAATCGTGCCACAGCAAAGCGCGTGGGTGGTGGAGCGACTCGGCAAATTTCACACGGTGCTGCAGCCCGGCTTTAATTGGATCACCCCCTTTATTGATCGTGTGGCCTACCGCCATTCGCTTAAGGAGGTTCCACTCGATATCGCCGAGCAAGTTTGTATCACCAAGGACAACACCCAGCTCGCCGTCGACGGCATCATTTACTTTCAGGTGATGGACGCAAAGCTTGCCAGTTACGGCTCGTCCAATTACGAACTCGCTATATCGCAACTGGCCCAGACAGCGTTGCGCTCCGAGATCGGCAAGATGGAATTGGACAAGACCTTCGAGAGCCGCGACGACATCAACCGGCAGATCGTTGCGGTTCTTGATGAGGCCGGCCGTACCTGGGGCATTAAGGTGTTGCGCTACGAATTGAAGAGCCTTACTCCGCCAGAATCGATCCTCCGCGCGATGCAGGCGCAGATCACGGCCGAGCGTGAAAAGCGCGCAGTGATTGCCAAGTCAGAAGGTGTGCGCCAGGAGGAAATCAACATCGCCGACGGTCAGCGTCAGGCGGCGATCCTGGCCTCTGAGGGGCAAAAGCAAGCGGCAATCAACAAAGCGCAGGGTGAAGCATCGGCACTGATTACCGTGGCCGAGGCGACTGCCAGCGCAGTGCGGCAAGTTGCAGGCGCGCTCGAAGCACCGGGCGGAATGCTGGCGGCCAATTTGAAAGTCGCGGAGAAATATATCGAGCAGTTTGGACACTTGGCCAAGGTTGGCAATACGCTAATACTCCCGGCCAATCTCGCTGACGCGGGTGGCTTTGTGGCGGCGGCGATGACGGTGCTGGATAGAGCGAAGTTGGGGCAACCGCTAAAGTAAGATCTTTTACTGGTGCCCCTTTTGGAGCATTTGCAGGCTGGAAGGGGCGCCAATTGGCGATCTGCGAGAGAATATGCGCTGGATATAATTCCCTGTGCGTCTTGCTTCGGCAAGCAGCTGCGGCGAATAAATCATCACAGCGCCAAACGCTTTGCCAAATCCCGCACAAAAGTGCGTGACATCGCCTCACGAGTAACCGATTGGCGTGTCAGGCTGAATGGAGTTGCAACGCTATTTACGTTCGGCCCTTGTCGAAAAACCGTTCTTGACGTTGTTGCTCCCAGCGCCGCATAGCGCATACATTGTTATTACAAAAGTATCATCGCAATGAAAATCAACTTGCGCAAAACCGGTAATTCCCGCGGCTTGTTGATTTCCGCGCCGATGCTCGCCGCTTGCGAGATTACGGATGAGGTCGAACTCACTATCGAGGAGGGTGGGCTCATTGTGGCACCGGTAAAGCCGGCACGCGAAGGTTGGCTCGATCATTACGATCCGGCCAATGACAAAGCCATTTGGCCTGAATCCAGTAATCTGAGCTCTGTCACGCAATGAGAATGGTACAGCGCGGCGAAGTCTACTTGGTCTATCTCGATCCCGCGGTCGGCAGTGAAATTAAGAAGACACGTCCGGCGCCTATTATTTCCCCTGATGACATGAACTTGTAGCTGTCGCGCGTCATCGTGGCACCGCTGAGGATCGCCGGTCAGGCGCTGGGATGCCGGCCAGAGGTGCGGTTCAAGCGCAAGCGTGCGCGCGTATTTGTTGGCCAATTGCGATGTGTAGACAAGGTTCCGGCTGGTTGGAAAACTGGGGCAGATTGACGAGGCAATTTGGCACCCGTTGTTGATGCAAATGTTGGCCTGAGCAGGGTCGGTTTCATCCGCGATTGCTGCGAGTCCGAACCA
>JACMOJ010000122.1 GCA_014378085.1 Burkholderiales bacterium
CGCGATACGACGCGGCGTCATCGCTGCCAGAAGCGGGCGCCATCAACGATGCTTTAGAAGGCATGGCGTCCGGATAACGTTTCGCGAGTGAGGCAAATTCTTCTCCCAACCAGCGCGGCGTGGCCACTGGCGAGGATTTTTTCGGGTCGAGCTTGCGCACCAGCCGCTGCGCGAGTACGGCACGCACTGAAGTGGCGAGCAGAAACGGCTCGATCCCCATTTCCAACAGGCGCGTAAATGCGGATGGTGCATCGTTGGTGTGGATGGTTGCTAATACGAGGTGCCCGGTCAGCGCCGACTGAATCGCAATTTCCGCCGTCTCGGCATCCCGAATCTCACCAATCATGATCACGTCTGGGTCGTGACGCAAAATCGAGCGCAACGCACGCGCAAATGTGTAGCCAATATCTGAGTGGGTTTGGATCTGCGTGATGCCCGACATACGATATTCGACGGGATCTTCCACCGTCACAATCTTCAAACTGCGATCGTTAATCGCGGACAACGCAGAATAGAGCGTGGTACTTTTGCCCGAGCCGGTCGGCCCTGTCACCAGCACGATGCCGTTGGGTTGTTTCAAAATCTCTTGGAATGCTTTGAGGATGTCGGGCGACATGCCCAGTGACGCCAATGACAAGTCGGCACGCTCTTTTGGCAGCAGGCGCAGCACCAATGATTCGCCATGCACGCCCGGGATCGCCGAAACGCGGATATCCATTTCAACTCCTGACACACGCGTGGTGATGCGCCCGTCTTGCGGCAAGCGCCGCTCGGCAATATCGAGCCCGGAGATCAGTTTTACCCGAGAGGCAATGGCATCAAATCCATCGCGCGGGCGCGCCATCCGTGTTTGTAATACGCCATCCACCCGCAACCGCACTTCAAATTCACGCTCGCCCGGCTCAATATGAATGTCGGATGCCCGCTCATCGACCGCCTGCGCGAGGACGTTGTTGACAAACTCAATCACCGGCGCTTCCTCAGCAAGTTCGCGTAGATAATTTGCGTCGCCAAGGTTGCCGACACGCCGGCTACCTCTCTCGGTATCCCGCAGCATCTGTGTCAGCCGCGCTACATCGTTACTACGCGCCCAGCAAAATTGAAACGACCTAAACGACTGCTTACCTGCCGCATGTGCCACTAATTCATTTAACTCACGGTCCAACGGATCTTTTGCGGCAATCAGTAGCTGATTAGCGCGCATAAACGGTATCGCTTCACGCCCCTGCCACCAAGAATTGGTGAGCGCGAGGAAAGTTACAGCCTCAGCGACCTCCGCGCTGTTAGGCAGTTCATCCGAAGCCAGCAGCGAAATATCGGTCTGCGCACTCAGGTGCGGTAACAGCGCATCTTCAGACAGCGCCCCCATCCGTACCAACACCGCGCCCAGCCGCCCGCTTGCAGACCGCAATGCATTCGGCGTAGCTGCACCGATCATTGGCTTGCCCATCTCCTGTTGGAAGGCGAGTGCCTTATCGACATCGGTTGGCGAAATTTTCCCCGCGGCGACCAGCCTTGCCCCAATAACGTCGTCTTCTATAACTGTTGTCATGATCGTTTGCGTTTGCATGGGGAGGGATGGAAAAAAGGAAAAAAGGAGGAAGGGAGGAGGAAAAGGATGAAGAGAAGTGTATCCGCAATGACCGCTGGGAAAGTCGCTATCCCACACCGCATCACGCTAGCGTCGTTCAATAGCGACAAAAACAGGCAAAAATGGTGGATAAACAAAGCCGCCAGACCGCATAGGGTATCGGACCATACCGTTCATCGGCTCCGCCCGCAATCGCGCTGAAATGTAGCCCGCTACACTTGCGCATCCATTGAAGACAAAATATTCTCACGCGTGCAGTAGAGCAACTCCTTGAGGCAGCAACATCGCAACACAAAGAAGCACCAGGCGACACATTGCAGCCATTTGGGAGTTGCACGTTATACTTAAACCGATTTCTCACGTTTAAGGCGATGTTGTAATATTGCAACACAACCGACACAAATCCGAGAGATACGTAGCGGGATTTGCAAAGTGGTAAAGATTTCTTTACCATTGCGTCGGCGTCGTTATAAACTTACGACGTCAGCGAGGCGGATTACGATTCTTTGAAGGTAATACCATCGCGCCGGCGCGATTACAAAAAGAACGAGCTGCCAAGCTAAACCGTTATGAAAATTTTTGTTAGATCTAACACAATCCTTCAAAGGAGACAGTAATGAGAGTTTCAAAGAATCAAGTCACACTATTAGCTGCAGCAGTTGCGTCACTGTTTGCCATGTCCGCAAATGCGCAGGTCAACCTTAACTCAGCTGGTGGCGTAACTGGTAGTTACACCCCAGGCAAAGCGATTCCGTTCGCATCTGAATTAACTATTACTCCAACCACAGGTATCCCGCTTACTGGTCCGGTAAACGGCTTCGATATCGGTTCAGTCGGCGCAGGCGGCGCTTTCGTTGTTGCCAACGGCGCTGTTACACAGGCGGCGCTTGACGTTATCACCGGTGTACCTTTGGGTGTTGGTATCGTCGGCGGTCAGAAACGCTTTATTCGCTTGGATTTGTCCGGCGGCGCGCGTTTCGGCACCGGCTTGGGTAACTTAGTATCAACCGCAAACATCGCTGCAACATTGAGCGTAGCAGCCGGCGGCCAAGGCGGAACAATTACTGCAGGCGGTACAGGTACTGGGCAGTTTGCTGGCATCACCATCGCCCTTGGCGGTGTTGGTTCGTCATTTGTTGTCTATGAAGTTACTGCTGGTGCTGCTGGTAACGTCCAAAACGACATCTTCCAGGTCGATATTCCAGTGGTTAACATGACGTCGAACACCAACGCCGTTGGTATCACTTACAGCATATTTGAATTCCTGACGGGCGCTTCGCAAGCTTCTGGTGCGGTATTTACGCGCACCACGCCATTGTTTGCACCAGTTCGTGCGACTCGCTTTGGCTTGTCAGCGCCGGGTGGCGGAACGGCAGTTGCTGCTAACGGTTTCCGTGACTTCGGTGCAAACTCGTTTCGCGTAAACCTAGGCGCAGTTGCTCTGAGCCGTACAGCGTCCTACTCCACCAACGTTTACACGAGTGCTGATGCTTTGGATGCTGCTGGTGTTGCAATTACTTCCGCTGCACAGGTCGTAAATACAGGTGCCGCTGGCTCGATGGCGCTAGCCGGTGATTTCTCAGCCGCTGCTGCTCCATCAAGCGTTTACAGCATGCAAAGGGGCACTGGTACTGGGACGTGTTTGCCTGATCCTTCAAACAACATCAACCCGCTTGACGTTGCAACTGCTGTCTCGGCAACTGGCGCGACTGTTCCATTGGTCCCGACTAGCATGGCGCTTCTGGTAAGCAACACTGCTCTTGCTGATCTGTTAAACGCACCTGGTGGTGTCCGTTATTGCTACCTTGTTAACGGTGCAGTTGCGTTGGGTTCACCAGTACAAGGGTACACGGCTACGCTAACGGCAACCCCATTAGCTAACTTCACGCTGCCGGCTTACGTTGCCACGCTTGGTTCAATTGGTCGTGACGGCGTAGCATTGGAGTCGCCTTGGGTTACCTCAACACCGGGATTCATCAGCCGTTTCTTCTTGACTGATACCCGCACACCTGCCGTCGCCCCTGCAACCCCGCTTGTCGCAACCGCTTGGACAGCAGTGGTACGTAACGCATCAGGCGTTGTGACTGGTGGAACTTTGACGGGTAACGTTGCTGCAAGTACAGTTGCACGCGTCGATTTGACAACGTTGTTGCCTGCTGATACAACAGCCTCCCCAGGCCCGTATCAGGTAACCTTCACCGTTGGCGGCACGGGTACACCTGCTCTGCAGATTACTTATGTCCTTACATCGCCGAACGGTTCAGTTACAACGATGCCGACATACCGCCTCGGCGCCCGTTAAGTTGTAACGGAGTAGTTGCTGAAGCAAGATGTAGTAGTCCAAAAAGGGGAGCTTAGGCTCCCCTTTTTCTTTGGTTGCGACAGTATTTAAACCGTTTTTATCTTATGCAAGTTGCCGCATAAATCAAATTTCATTATTCCCCACCATTTGTACACACATGATCAAGTCTATTTACAATGCAATATTTGTTGCGACCCTTTTTTCATCCGCAGCCTTAGCTGCACCGCAGCCACAATTCACTTCACCGCCACTGGCGGTGTTATACGATGAACTGTTAACGGCGTTGGGAAAGGGCGAAAATTTAATCTATATCGTTCCCACTGAAACAGACGGTAAAAATCAGCCTAGCAGCGGGGAATGGTGGAAAAATTGTGTGCTGAACGAGCATCTCTCCGATCGCGGTCGCAAAGAAGCTAGGAAGTTGGGCGCAGCCTTCCGCAACATGGATTTCCCCTTCTTCCTTATCAGCGTAAGTGAAGTGTGCATAACACTCGAAATGGCGAGCACCGTGTTTACGGGGTCGATACTAAAGTTTGATCCTACTTCCGACTTAAACCCAGCCGAGTTTCAACGCGCTCAATTTAATTACAAACCGGAAGTTATCTCACTCCAAATCCACGGCGCTCTTGCTGGAAGCATTCAAATTGAAGAAAATTCGTTCATATTTGGTCACCGCCAGCCGAGCGCCATAGCGCCTCACCCGATCATCAGTGAGCTCCAAGCTGGTGATACGGCAATCCTGTTCTTTTCTCCAACAGGAGAGTTGCGTCTGCGTGCGCGATTAGATGTTCGGCAATGGGAAGAGCTTGCAAAGTACGCTCAAAAATTAAAATCCGTCGCTACTAAAACACGCACGTCGCCGACGATCAAAAGAAAATGAACCGCGGTAAATGACGTGGGATGCCTCGCACCGCTTTGCGTCCCCTTGACGCTCGCCGCTTTGCGTCCCTTTGACGGGCACTTTGCACTCGCTACCGCAACCACAAGACCAAAGCCCCAACATGGCATGGTGGTTGTGCTACCGGCACCGCTGGCCACTGGCCACTGGCTACTGACTAACGATTCACGGGCACGAAACCTACGGGGAGAACACCGGCGTTCTCTAAAATAATTGGCGCTCCGGCATTCGGCGCTAGCAGCCACACGGCAAGGATGCCACCGGGCTTAAGCCAGATGAGATCTAGAATTCCATCGCCATTTAGATCTGCTGTTGCAAAGAGCCGCCAAGAGGCGTCAGCAGTCGCAAGCGGCCGTACAGTTTGCTGTATTGCCTGGGTTGTTGGCGTACATGCAGCGTTGGGATCGTCTGGATTTGCAGTAGGCGGTGGCAAAATGAGGGACGTTCCATCCAGCACGAGAATACGATTTTGGCCAGTTGCCAATTCCCTGATTAAGATTTCGCCTCGCTTGCTGCCGGTGAAGTCGCCTGCCTTTAAGGCAACGAACCCAGCCGGAATACTTCCGGCAGCGAAATTTGCGCAAGTTCGCCCCGCTGTCGCAACCAACACACGAAGCTGCTGTTCTGGACTGACATAAATCATATCTGCAGCGCGGTCCGCATTAATATCAACCGCACCGAGCAACTGCCAAGACAATGGCGCTCCGCCGCGCTTGCGCACGCGGGTTACGTCACTTCCATCCGTGAACCAAACGTATGAGACGCCGGTGTCGTCAGCGTTAGGGGATTGCCCGGTGAATCGCCAAACAATATCACCGAAACCATCACCATCAAGGTCGCCAACAGCTTCTAGGCGCCAAGTCAACTTCACTGACCTCAGCGTTCGATCGGCATTTGCGCTCGCGTCTTTCCAAACACGGACATCCCCAGACTCACCCTGCCGCAGGTTCTGAAAAATCAAATCTGGAACGGTATTGCCGTCTAGGTCGGCGACTTGTAGGAGGCGGAAGTCGGGGCCTGGATCCGAAACGGCGATAAATTGAAGCTGCCCATTATTGAGCGTACCCACTAACGATCTTCCTTCGTCAGATCGCAGCAGAAGTGCCTGAAGCCCGTTATAAATTACCTGTTCTACGCTAGCTGACGTCGAAGCGGAGCCGGCGTCGCCAGTAAAAACTGCCGTAAACACATGAGTGCCGACCGTACGATTAGCGGCAGGCACCTCGCATACGGCATTTGCACCGTCGCCGTTCGCAGTGATGAGGACGTTCTCGCAAAGTGTGCGGATCGAAGCTACTGCGGCCGGCTCGGTGAACGTGACTCGACCTGCAAGGCTGTTCCCCAAAATTGAGACCGTGAGAAAAACACGATCGCCCAATGTTGCCGCACTCCGACTACTTCGGAGTGTCGCCGAAGCGCTACCCCCGGCAGAAACCTGTTGGCCGCCAGCCAGCGTGCCAACACTGGCTGAAAAAAACATATCTCCAGCATACTCTGCTGTTACGGTCTGTAGACCAACGTTTGGGAACCCAGTTGTGCAGAGTACTACGCCCGCAGTCAAGGGGAGCGCACCGCACCCAGGCAAAACCACACCGTCTGATTTGAACGAGACTGCACCCGACGGGACGGCGGCGCTCACGAACGTTAGAACGCCGACCGGAGTGCCCTGAAAGATAAGCGAAGTGTTCGGCGCTGCTGCGCAACACCCTGAGGTTAGGGACTCGTGTACAGAAAATGACACGGTACTTGCAACTGAAGTTGTTGTGGAAGTCGAGAAAAGTTCGAGGGTTGGAAAAACGAACTTCACAATATCGGTCATCCTCAGACCAGGCGCAGCAGGGATGATCTGAAATAAAACGAATGATGCACCAGCCGTGCCCCCCTGAACCACGGCAACGCTACTTAGCCCACCGGGATTGCCAGGGACAGTAAGTTGGCTTGGAAGCACGGTACCAGCAAATCTGGCGCCATCAAATGAAAAGCGGAGATAGCGCGTCGATCCTTGAGGAGAGCCGACAGTCAGCGCAAATCGAAAATCCGCCGACACCCGTACCGGTTGAACCGTCGCGGTCAGCGTTACCGACTCCAACGTTCGCGATGGGTTCTTGTTAGACACAACTGAGGTCGTCGTCGTCTGCTGGCCGTTTACGCTGGGAGACGCCAACAACATCAACGCGGAACCTAACAACACGACCAATATTTCGGTGGCGGTGCCCCATCGCGCAAGCGATCGGTAAATATTATTTACTCCAACTCTAGCTACGTCACCGCGCATATTGCCTCCCGATATAATCGCCGCTAATAGTATCTTGTGGGACCGATGATACACAGAATAATTGCGGTTCACGCTGCACCAGTCAGTAAACACGGCGTTTTGTAGGCACGGCACAACCATTTTCCCACCATCATCGAGCGCCCATCTCGGGCGTTTCGATGCACCGGCCAGCAGTAATTTGTGCCGACTTTGCTAAGCGCATTTGTTTCCCGGAGTGGGATAATCATTGCTCCACTTATTGGTATCAAGGTTACGTATGCGTCATTTGAAAACGAAAGAAATCGCAGGTTTTACGCTAATGGAAATGCTCGTGGTGCTTGCCATCATCGGGCTGATTGTCGGGATGGTTGGGCCTCGTATTTTGGGGACTGTTGACCGAGAGGCCCCGAAAATCGCATTGACACAAACGAAACTATTGCGTGGTGCAATTGAGAACTTTCGCCTCGATACCGGGCGCTATCCTACTTCACAAGAGGGGCTTGGCGTGTTGACCACGAAGCCAACGGAAAGTACCGCTGCTGCCCGCTGGCGTGGCCCGTACACAGACGGAGAAATACCCCAAGACCCATGGAAAAACCCCTATCAATACAGTGTCCCAGGGGTGAATGGACAGCCATTTGCCCTCTATTCGTTTGGCGCAGATGGGAAACGGGGTGGCGAAGGTGACGCGGCCGATATCGGCATCCTTCCTGCTAATTAGCGCACGAAAAAACACCAGCAATGAATAAGGCTAGAAAGTTAGGTTCTAAATGCGTTTGGAGAAGCTTGTGGTTGCCGACAATTACTTTCATGCTGGAGTAGCGAAACGCGCTAAAGACAGCCAGACGAGGCCGCATTAATCCGTTCTGACAACATCGATATTCTTATAGCCCGATCTTGGCCTACTGCTAACAATCGCCTTACAGGCTTTGCCCGAAAGCCTGCGCCAGTTCAAACTTACATGGATTGGTTACCTTGGCACCACCGGCCTCTATTCAATAGACGATTGATTCACTAATGCCAATACGGATCCACCGCGCTTGGCCGATGCGTATCACAGTGAAAAATTAATTCGACTTCCCTCCGGGTGGGCGCCCTACTCACCACCGGAACCGCCCCCGAGCCTAATGCGTTACCGTGCCTGACAGCTGGTTCGTTGGTTTTTGGCAGCCTGAACGCGGTGTTCAAGTTGAATGGTGCGCTGATGATAATTGGGCGGAGAATCTTTCCCGCTGCCCCAACGCCAAACTCCTGCTTGGTAATATTTTGATAAGGATACTGAGAAACGTTTGCGAGGCGTGTTCGCGACTTTCGGCGTCACTACCGAGCGCATGTTTTTCTCGGAAAATTGCCCCACGATGCGTATTTGAAGCTACACCATTCAATCGATCTTGCGCTTGATACGTTCCCGCACAACGGCGGTACCATTACCAACCACTCACTTTGGATGGGCGTGCCAGTATTAACGTTGGCGGGTGATCGCACCTCCTCACGAATTGCCGCCACGCTGCTACATCAAGTATCGCTGAATGAATTTGTCACCACGACCAAAGAAAGGTGTGTGAAGAAAGCCATCGCGCTGTATCAAGATTCCGAACGACTCGCGACCCTGCGCCGCGAGCTTCAGGGCCGCGTGATGGAGAACGTTGAACATCGAAATCCAGCTATCGTGCGTGGGGTGGAGGCAGAGTATCGGCGTGCTTGGGTGAAATGGTGTGAGTCAACCTAGACTTGGATCGACCGTCAACCGACATCAGCGATAGGTGTCATAAATTATGGCTTTACAAGCCTCACCACTTTTACCTTGCGATCCTCGGTTTGTAATATCTCGATTGGATATGTGCCTATGTTGACCGTTGTACCTGGCTCCGGAATGGCCTCTAGCTGCTCAATGAGCAACCCGTTGATGGTCTTCGGGCCGTCCAGCGGAAAGTTGTAACCCAACTTTCGGTTCAACACACGCAGCGGACAGGACCCTTCAACGATGATGCTGCCATCGTCCTGACGCCGAAACATACCGGCGTTCATTGGCGATTGGCTGGTGAATTCACCAACAATTTCTTCCAAGATGTCTTGTAACGTTACAAGGCCCTGAATTTCGCCGTACTCGTCCACCACCAGCGCCATACGCCGCTGTTGCTCTTGAAAGTGGGTGAGTTGCTCTAGCAGGGGTGTACCTTCCGGGATGAAGTATGGGTCCCGCATGATCTCGCGTAGCGTCTCAGTTGCGAGCGGTTCTTTTTCAGACGCGTTCAACACTTTGCGGACGTGAACAACACCAATCACGTTAGAAAGGTCGCCTTGGTAAACAATGAGCCGCGTATGGTGTGACGTTGAGAGACCATTACGAATCACTTCAATCTTGTCATCGATATCGACACCCTCGATCAGTGCTCGCGGCGTCATGGTGTCGTCAACCGTCATGTTTTCAAGGTCAAATAAATTCACCATGATGTTGTGGTGTTTTTTCGGAATAAAGTGTCCGCCTTCAAGCACAAGGGTTCTCATTTCTTCCATTGAAAGTGATGCCGCCCCTTCTGCCACTGGTTTGATTCCGAATACGCGCAAGATCGCACGCACGAGCGCATTAATGAACCACATGATCGGCGACGTGAGCCGCACCATAGGGGAAAGCACATAGCTCGCAATCAACGCGAGGCGCTCGGAGAAGCGGGCACCAAATACCTTGGGCAAGATCTCCGCAAAAATCAGGATGGACAATGACGCGGCACCGGTCGCAATGCCGAGCACGTACTCTCCATCACCGAATAGACGCCGACAAATCTCTGCCACCAAAATAGTGGTGGCGGCGTTGAGTACGGTGTTGCCAGCGAGGATGAACGACAGCAGCTCTTCGGTCTTATTAAGCAGGCCCTGCGCGAGGCGCGCCCCGCGCGAACCCTGCTTGACCAAGTGGCGCAACCGATAGCGGTTGAGCGCCATCATGCAGGTTTCAGACAACGAAAAAAAGCCGGAGCCTATCAAGAGCGCTGCCAAGGTTAAGAACAGCCAACCGAGCGATATGTCGTCGGTCATAGCTGCATTTTCCCGACTTCGTCCCAGATTTCCGTCATTCCCGCGCAGGCGGGACTCCAAAAGCACGATACCCGGACAAACACAATCGGGGATGCAAATTTCCGGAACCTTGGATTCCCGCCTGCGCGGGCGTCTGCTTTAAGCAGCATAGGCGTGAATGCGGCGCTCGATCTCCGGCCAACCGCTGCGTTGCGCAACGCGCAAATCGTAGTCGGACTGAAGTCCGAGCCAGATTTCAGGCGAAACCTTAAAATACTTTCCCAGTCGCAACGCCGTATCGGCGGTGATGCTTCGTTTTGCATTGACGATGGCACTCACACGGTTTGGCGGGACATCAATACCGCGCGCCAGTGAATTGATGCTGATTCCCAGAGGTCGCATGAAATCTTCAAGCAGGATTTCGCCGGGCGGGATGGGGTCAAGGCGTTTTTTTGCCATGGTGTCTCCTAGTGATAATCGACAATTTCGACCGCATATGGGCCGTCAACACGCCAATGAAAACAGATGCGCCACTGGTCATTGATTCGAATGCTGCATTGACCTGCCCGATTGCCTTTCAGCATTTCCAACTGGTTACCGGGCGGCACCTTTAAATCCGCAAGTACCCGAGCCGGATGCAGATACAGCAGCTTCCGCCGAGCGACTCTTTCAATGGCTCGAAAGCGAGGTGCGGCTTCGTCATGAAACAACGCATCTGTGTCCTTGCACCTGAACGATTTGATCATTGCCAAAGACTATTACGTGCTACGTAATATGTCAAGGTCTGGTGGATTCTGGATCTCGTAATTACAAAGGGAGCGTTCGTCGCCCCCAACCCCGAACCGCCACTAGGGTCGCGCTGGGCGCCACCGTGCGACTTTGCGGCGTACGACACTGGATCCCTGTGTGCGGGGATGACAACTTGAGGTAGCAACAACACAATTTAGTGCCGGATCACCGGTCAAATGGATCAACCGGATCGGTCGCTGGCGAAATAGGCAAAAAGAGCGTTCCTGCCGCCGCTGAACCATAACCAAATCGCTTAACTTACACTCGCTTCAGAATCACTTCGAGCACAAATTTACTGCCGACATACGATAACAACAACATCACAAAGCCGATCAGTGTCCACCTAATGGCCAGTTTGCCGCGCCAACCGGCAAAAAATCTTCCTGCAAGCAATCCCCCAAATACGAACCATGACAGAAACGAGAAAACCGTCTTATGAGTAACTTGAAATGCCTTGCCAAACAGCACTTCTGAGAAAAAAACACCAGAGAGCAACGTCGCCGTCAACATTGCAAAAGCGACCCACAACAACTGAAACATCAGTTTTTCGATCCGCAACAGCGGCGGCAAATCGCGCTGCTCGCTGGCAATGTTTCCGGCCAAC
>JACMOJ010000123.1 GCA_014378085.1 Burkholderiales bacterium
AAACGCATTGTTCGGCGGCAATCTATCGCCGCGCGCGGCCTTCAGCCATGACGTGAGTGGTGTATCGCAGACGTTCAACCAGGGCGTCAAGTCAATTTCACTCGGTTCCAGTCTGGAGTTTCAACGGCGCTTGAACTTTGACTTCTCCTACAACATGTTCTTTGGCGGACGCGTCTACTGCGGTACCGATCAAATTACCAATGCGGGGCAAACTGCGCTCGGTGCGCAGATCGCCGGGGTAGCAGCGTTGGGCGTGGCGCCACAGGGTGCGAACTGGTGTTCCAATGCCAATCCGATCAGGGACCGCGATTTCTATTCTTTCTCGGTGTCTTACTCGTTCTAGCCTGAATTTCGGAATGTCCGTCGACGTGCAATTACCAAAGTCGGCGGGCTAACCATTGTCAACGTTAGACCAATGCAAACAGATTTTTGGCTGACGTCTGAAAGCAGGATTTCTACAAAAGCTTTACGATAACTTTCTGGAGGAAACATGAACGTGAAACGATTGACGATGTTGGCGTCGGCCACGTTGGGGGCTCTGGCCATTTCGGCAGGCGCATATGCCCAGCTTGCCGCAAGCGACCTTGCAAAACTCGGTACCACACTGACACCCATGGGTGCCGAAAAAGCCGCCAACGCAGCGGGCACGATTCCCGCATGGGACGGCGGCATCACCAAAGTGCCAGCGGGCGTGAACTTCCAGGCGGGCGGCACCTATCCCGATCCGTTCCCGACTGACAAGGCGCTTTTTACCATTACCGCCCCGACGGCAGACAAGTACAAAGACAACCTATCGCCCGGCCAGTTGGCGATGTTGAAACAGTATCCGACTTACAAGTTGAATGTCTTCACCACCCGTCGCACCGCAGCGTACCCTGAGGGACATTACAAAGAAACACGCGAATGCGCAGAAAAAGCCAAACTTGCCGCTGGTGGTAACGGCGTTGTCGGCTGTACAGGCGGAACACCGTTCCCGATCCCGAAAAATGGTAATGAAGCGATCTGGAACCATGTCCTTCATTACAAGGGTGATACGTTCGCGCAACACTGGGCGCAGGCCGCCGTCACCGCGTCGGGCGATTTTGCACTGGTGAAATTTGAGTACGAATACGACCTGTCTTACGGCAACCTTTCCAAGCCCGTGCAGCAGCGCGAACCCAACAAGGTTCTCAATTATTTGCAGGTGACGACCGCGCCGGCACGTCTCGCGGGATCGATTCTGCTGGTGCACGAAACAGTGGACCAGGCAAAGGAGCCCCGTTCGGCGTGGACCTACAATCCCGGTCAGCGCCGAGTCCGGCTGGCACCAAACGTCGCCTATGACAACCCCGGAACCGCCGCAGACGGATTGCGCACCAACGACGATTTTGGCATGTTTAACGGCGCGACTGATCGATATGATTGGAAGCTGGTCGGCAAAAAAGAAATGTACATTCCGTACAATTCTTATCGACTCTCCGACCCGAAACTCAAGTACAACGATCAGCTGCGACCGGGCCACCTGAACCAGGATCTGGCACGCTACGAATTGCACCGCGTTTGGGTGGTGGATGCAACCTTGAAACCAAGCACGTCGCACATCTATTCCCGCCGCACCTTTTATATCGACGAAGATAGCTGGAACGTTGTCATGATCGACAAGTACGATGGCCGCGGACAATTGTGGCGTTTTGCCGAACAGCACAGCGAGAACTGGTACAACGTGCCGATGTGGTTTGGTACGGTTGAGGTGCACCATGACCTGCAATCGCGTCGCTACATAGCAATGGGTCTGCGTTCGGAAGAGAAGGTCATCTTTGATCCGATCAAGCGCACGCCGGGCGACTACACCCCGCAAAATCTGCGGAATCTGGGCACGCGTTGAGCATAGAGGTGATGCTAGTTCATCTCAGGTAGTTATCTTTCGGGGACAATCAACTTGTCCCCGAATTTTTTCTGCATGGTGATTTGGTGTTTGCCGTGCATGTACGTGATGCCCTCATACGGGGTGCTACATCAACTTCCCTCAACGATCATCGAGGCCCGGCTAATATGAAAAAATACATCGCAGTAACCGCTTTGCTGGGGGGATTGCTGGCGTTTGTCGGTGTGCCTTTTGCGGCGCGTGCCCAGATCAATCCTGCTGTAATGCCCGCCTCCGGGCCATTATCCAAGCAGACGATGGCGCGCCTGTTATTGACCGATGCTGCGCGCATTGGCAACCGTGTCGTGGCGGTCGGCGACCGCGGTTATATCGTTTATTCCGATAACAACGGCACGTCGTGGCAGCGAGCGAAGACACCGCTGAATACACCGTTGCTTACGGCGATCTATTTTCTCGACGACAAAACCGGCTGGGCAGTGGGGCACGACAGCACGATTCTGACTACGACTGATCGCGGCGAATCCTGGAGCAAGGTGTTTTCCGCGGCAGACGACCAAAAGCCGTTGATGGATGTCACCTTTGTCGATGCAAACCGAGGCTTCGCCGTGGGCGCGTACGGCGCGTTTTACGGCACGAGCGACGGCGGCAAGACGTGGAACGCGCGCAAAATGTTCGAGGCCGCCAAAACGGTTCAGTCCAGCGCCGCCCCCAAGAAGGGCAAATATGAAAGTGTAGGAAGCAGCAAGGCTGCCGAGGGCGATGCCGGTGACAAGGGTGGCGATGAGGACAAACACATCAATGCCATCATCGCGCTTGCCGAAGGTGCAACCGCCAAGCCCGATGGTAGCAAGCTGTTTGTCGCGGGTGAAGCGGGCATGCTCGCCAAGTCAGATGATGGCGGCACGACATGGACGAAGATAGCGTCGCCCTACAAAGGTTCTTTTTTCGGCGCGATTCAGGCAAAGGACGGCGCGGTACTGATTTACGGTCTGCGCGGCAGAATTTATCGCAGCACCGA
>JACMOJ010000124.1 GCA_014378085.1 Burkholderiales bacterium
GCGCCGCTTAACGGCGACGTAGACTTTGACCATCTTCTGCACGCCCGGCGGCAACTCGTCTCCTTGCGTCAGCTTGCGCTTCTTCTCTTCGAACGCCTTGTCAAATTCCTTGCGGGTCAATTCAAGCGCTTCCTTCAACGCTTCGAGTTGGCGCGCATCGTCATCTTCGGTTAAACGAACATCAAACCAATCGTGGCGCGGCAAATCAGCCAAATAGGCTTTCGTTAACTTGTCGCCTTTGGCTAACTTCTTCGGCCCGCCCTTGGCGACCTTACCAATAAGCATTTTTTCGATCCGCTGGAACGCGTCGTCTTCAACGATGCGTAGCTGATCCGCCAAATCTTTCTTGTAGTCCTTGAGCTGGTCGTCGATGATCTGCTGCGCACGCTTGTCGCGAACAATGCCTTCACGGGTAAACACTTGCACGTCGATCACGGTGCCGGAAATACCGGACTGCACGCGAAGCGAAGTGTCCTTAACGTCGGAGGCTTTTTCACCAAAGATCGCGCGAAGTAATTTTTCTTCCGGCGTCAATTGTGTTTCACCTTTTGGCGTTACCTTGCCAACCAGCACGTCACCGGCTTCTACTTCTGCCCCGATGTAGACAATGCCAGACTCATCCAGACGGCCCAGCATACGCTCGGAAAGATTCGAGATATCGCGGGTAATTTCTTCTGGCCCCAGCTTGGTATCACGCGCCACAACCGATAACTCTTCGATATGAATCGAGGTGTAACGGTCTTCGGCGACGATGGCTTCCGAGATTAAGATTGAGTCTTCGAAGTTGTAGCCGTTCCACGGCATAAACGCGACCAGCAAGTTCTGACCAAGCGCCAACTCACCCATATCGGTCGACGCGCCATCTGCAATGACGTCGCGTTTGGCGATGATGTCACCAACTTTTACCAGCGGACGCTGATTGATGTTGGTGTTTTGGTTAGAACGGACATACTTGGTGAGGTTGTAAATATCCACACCGGCTTCGCCAGCTGTCGTCTCGTTATCGTTGACCCGGACCACCACACGTCCTGCATCAACAAAGTCGACCCGACCACCCCGACGCGCCATCACCGCCGTGCCAGAATCGAGTGCAACAGTGCGCTCAATACCCGTGCCGACCAACGATTTTTCCGCACGCAGACACGGTACAGCCTGACGCTGCATGTTGGAACCCATCAGCGCGCGGTTCGCGTCGTCGTGCTCCAAGAATGGAATCAACGAGGCCGCAACAGAAACGATCTGCGCGGGGGCGACGTCAATGTAATCAATGGTCTCTGGGCGCGCCAACATAAATTCATTGTGTTGACGGCAGCTGACGAGTTCATCAACGAAGTGGCCCGCTTTGTCGGTATCCGCATTCGCCTGTGCGATGGTGTATTTGCTTTCTTCGATCGCCGACAAATACTCGATCTCGTTGGTGATCTTATTGTTGATCACCTTACGATATGCGGTTTCGATGAAGCCGTATTCATTCACCTGCGCAAACAGCGCGAGTGAGTTAATCAGACCAATGTTTGGTCCTTCTGGCGTCTCAATCGGACATACACGACCGTAGTGCGTCGGATGCACGTCGCGCACCTCAAAGCCAGCGCGTTCACGCGTCAAGCCACCTGGTCCGAGTGCGGACACACGGCGCTTGTGGGTAATTTCCGACAACGGGTTGGTCTGATCCATAAACTGCGAAAGCTGGGACGAACCGAAGAACTCTTTGATCGCCGCAGAAACAGGTTTCGCGTTGATCAAGTCGTGCGGCATCAAGTTTTCACTTTCGGCCTGCGACAACCGCTCGCGCACGGCGCGTTCGACACGAACCAAACCGGAACGGAATTGGTTTTCAGACAACTCACCGACCGAACGCACTCGACGGTTACCGAGGTGATCGATGTCATCAACTTCGCCGCGACCGTTGCGCAACTCAACCAAAATTTTGATCACCGCAACGATGTCTTCGGTAGACAACGTCATTGCGCCAGTGAGTTCTTCACGGCCAATGCGGCGATTGAATTTCATACGGCCCACGGCCGACAGGTCATAACGGTCTGGAGAAAAGAACAGCGCATTGAAGAGCGTATTCACCGCATCTTCTGTTGGCGGCTCGCCTGGACGCATCATGCGATAGATGGCAACTTTTGCGTTCAGCGCATCAACCGTCTCGTCGATTCGCAGCGTTGACGAAATGTAGGCACCTTGGTCGAGTTCATTCGTATAGAGCGTGTAGATCGACTCGACACCGGCGTCAATTAACTTGCGCAGATTCAATTCGGTGAGCTCTTCGTTCGCGTTCGCGACTACTTCACCGGTATCGGTGTTGACGATATTGGTGGCGAGCACGCGTCCAATGAGATATTCCTCATTGACCGGCAGCGTCTTCATTTTCGCGACTTCCATATCGCGAATATGTTTAGCGGTAATGCGCTTGTCCTTTTGCACCAGCACTTTTCCGTCTTTGGCGAGAATGTCGAACTTAGCGATTTCACCTTTCAGGCGATCTGGCACCAACTCGAGTTCGATCTCACCTTTCTTCGTGATCTGGAATTGATCAAAGGCGAAGAATTCACGCAAGATTTGATCAGGCGCATAACCCAACGCCTTCAACAAAATCGTGACCGGCATTTTCCGACGACGGTCGACGCGGAAATACAAATAGTCTTTTGGATCGAATTCAAAATCGAGCCATGAGCCACGATACGGAATTACGCGCGCGGAGAACAGCAGCTTGCCCGACGAGTGGGTCTTGCCACGATCGTGCTCAAAGAACACACCCGGCGAACGATGTAACTGCGAGACGATTACACGCTCGGTACCGTTAATCACAAACGAGCCGTTTTGTGTCATTAGCGGAATTTCGCCCATGTACACTTCTTGCTCTTTCATTTCTTTGACCGTTGGCTTCGACGCCTCGCGATCCATGATCACCAAGCGCACCTTGGCGCGCAATGGTGCGGCGTAGGTCAAACCACGCTGTTGGCATTCCAACACATCAAACGGTGGCTGGCTGAGTGTATAGCTCTGAAACTCCAGACGGGCAAATTGGTTGTGCGACACAATCGGAAACACCGAATTGAATGCCGCTTGCAAACCCTGCATCTTGCGGCTCATGACGGCGACGTCGGCCTGCAAAAATTCAGCGTAGGAATTGAGCTGGGTGGCCAGCAAAAACGGCACGTCCAACACACTGCCGCGTTTCGCGAACGATTTGCGAATACGCTTTTTTTCCGTGTAGGTGTACTGCGGCGCGGGGGAGGCTACTGAAGCTTGGGACATTGATGGATCTCCGAACGTTGTGGAACGCCACTTGATGTGGTGTCAAAGTTCTTCGACTGGCGCAGACGATGTTCTGTCGGCGTCATTTGGTGAAGGGCCGCTACCCTTCGCTGGCGGACGGTGAGAGAGCCTCACCCGGACCAAACGTCTTCTGCAGTCGTTTCAGAAGACAAAACAAAGTGTCGAGCGTTCAACTCGATGACGCACTTTATTTTGGCATCTAAATCAAATTTAAAACTCTAGTATCGACGGGCATCTTCAAGCATTTATGCTTGTAACATCCCGTCCTTACTAGCATTTACTAAGTTACACTTACGCTTGAGACGCCAAAGGCTGAGATCGGAATCTCAGCCTTTACGTCGTTACTGCAACAAAACTCAAACCGTAATTTCCGGTTGATTGCGCGAAGGGTTAATAGAAGTTTTTGTGGTTATTCGTCGAGCGAGCGGTGATGATTTTTGTCCAAAGCGCAAAGCCGTATGCCTCATACGGCCAGCACTGGCGGAGGACAATCACTCCGCACAGCCGACGAGCGTCCGAAAAATTACTTCAACTCGACTTTGGCGCCTGCGTCTTCCAGCTTTTTCTTCATCGCTTCAGAGTCAGCTTTGTTGGCACCTTCTTTAACCGCCCTTGGCGCACCTTCAACCAGCGCCTTTGCTTCAGCCAAGCCCAAACCGGTGATCTCGCGAACCGCCTTAATCACGCCGATCTTGTTTGCGCCGAATTCCATCAACATTACGTTGAATTCAGTCTTCTCTTCAACGACTGCTGCTGCTGCGCCGCCTGCTGCAGGGGCCGACATTGCTGCCGCTGATACACCGAACTTCTCTTCGATTGCTTTAACCAGATCGTTTAAGTCCATAACCGACATTGTGTCGAGGGATGCCAAAAATGCGTCTTTATCGAATGCCATGATGTGTTTCCTTTGCTAATACTGTTGAATAGGTTGATTGAGTGGTTGAGCGGTCGAGTAGTTGCGTAGCAAGCCGCTTAATTACACAGCCGGCGCAGCGTCTTCGGTAGCCAACGGCACGCCTTCGGATCTCTTTTCCGCCACTGCCGCAAGCACCCGAGCCATGCGCGAAATGGGGCTTTGCATCAGACCCAACAACTGCGCCAGCAACACTTCTTTGCTTGGGATATTGGCGAGCGCTTTCACGCCAGCCTGATCGAGCAACTTGCCGTTATAGGCCCCGGCCTTGATGACAAATTTCTCATTGCCTTTGGCAAAGTCATTGACGACTTTGGCAGCAGCAACCGCATCTTCGGAGAAGCTATAAATCAGCGGACCGGACATCTGATCTTTGGCGACTTCAAATGAAGTACCTTCGACTGCGCGACGCGCCAACGTATTTTTAATCACACGCAGGTACACGCCTTGCGCACGCGCATCCGCGCGCAGCTTGGTCATGCCAACCACTACCGTGCCGCGATACTCTGCCAGCACCATCGTTTGGGCTTTCGCAATATTCGCGATAACCTCAGAAACGACTCCCTTTTTACCTTCCAGATTCAAACTCACGTTTGATCTCCTTTCGTTGAAAAATGAGTACCGACAAGATGTCGATATCCACACTCACAGCGACCTTCGCTTGGAGATCCTGCGCTTGGTTGTTTGAATTCCAAGCGCGTGAAATCGTTGCGGGTGACGCCATCTGCGTAGGGAGACTTTCGCCAATTAATCGACAGCAACTGCTACCGACCCTACGGTCTTGGATAACCTCGCGATTTCAATTTCTTAAAATCGCGAGACCCAATTTTTGCGATGAAACAACCAATCACCGCACCTGCTTTTCGGTTTTATCAACTGAAATCGTTAGGCCACGCCTGCGATTTCAACTGACTAGGCCCGACAAAAGTAGGTTTGAACTTTTGTCGGAATGCTTATCCCTGCTGACCTTGCGGCTGCGAAGAGAATGCCGACGTCTCCAAACGCACACCAATACCCATCGTCGAAGACAGCGAAATTTTCTTCAGGTAGATACCTTTTGAAGATGCTGGCTTGGCTTTATTCACCGCCGCGATCAACGCACTCAGATTTTCTGTCAGCGCATCATTGCCAAAGGAAGCGCGACCAATCGTGCATTGCACGATGCCCGCTTTGTCGGCGCGATACTGAACCTGACCCGCCTTCGCATTTTTGACCGCCTGTTCGACGTTTGGCGTAACCGTGCCAACTTTTGGGTTCGGCATCAAACCACGCGGGCCGAGTACCTGACCCAGCGTGCCGACCACTTTCATCGCGTCTGGCGTTGCGATCACGACGTCGAAGTCCATGAAGCCGCCCTTGATGCGTTCCGCCAAATCTTCAAAGCCCACAATATCTGCGCCGGCAGCGGTTGCCTTCTCAGCGTTCGCGCCCTGCGCAAACACGGCTACACGTACCGACTTGCCCGTACCGCGGGGCAACACGACAGAACTGCGATCCGATTGACCCGACTTCTTCGCATCAATACCGAGGTTGATCGCAACGTCAACGGACTCATCAAATTTTGCGGTTGCTGTTTTCTTGATGATCTCAAGCGCATCACCCACCGGATAGGTCTTATCATGATCAACCAAGCCAACAAACTTTTGCATGCGCTTGGTGAGCTTTACTGTTTTTTCGTTAGCCATTACCGTACTCCCTCAACCTCAATGCCCATCGATCGTGCTGAGCCCGCAATGGTGCGGACTGCGGCGTCCAAGTCTGCTGCCGTCAAATTCGGCATCTTGGTTTTGGCGATTTCCTCGGCTTGCGCGCGCGTCAATTTGCCAACTTTGTCGGTGTGGGGAGTTTTGGAGCCCTTCTCAACCTGGGCGGCCTTCTTAATTAGATAGGTCGCAGGTGCCGTCCCCATTACAAACGTGAAGGACTTATCGGCGAAGGCGGTAATAGTGACTGGAATCGGCATACCCGGTTCCATCTTTTGCGTCTGCGCGTTGAACGCTTTGCAGAATTCCATGATGTTCAATCCACGCTGACCGAGCGCGGGGCCGATGGGTGGCGATGGATTCGCCTTACCCGCTGGCACTTGTAGCTTGATGTAGCCAACAATCTTCTTTGCCATTACTTTTCCTCTTGAGTACAAACGATGCCTCGACGACGGCATCTCCTCGGTTGTTTCGTTTATGCGCGGCCTCTGTTGTTACATCCATTCACACCGGGCCGCCCGTGCGAATAGCGCACTACAATTCTTTACTGCGCCATACTGCTTTCTAATGCCTTGCTACTTCCTTGCGCCTCCCTTGCGCCTCCCTTGCGACTTCCTTGCTATTTCCTTGTCATTGCCTTGTTATTGCTTCTCAACCTGACCGAAATCCAATTCAACCGGGGTAGCACGCCCGAAGATCAAAACGGACACACGAATCTTTGACTTGTCGTAGTTCACATCCTCGACGTTGCCGTTGAAGTCGGTAAACGGGCCGTCCTTCACACGAATCAATTCGCCCACTTCGAATAGCACCTTCGGTTTAGGCTTCTCCACGCCTTCCTTAACTTGATTCAGGATGACGTCAATTTCTTTTTGCGGAACCGGCGACGGCTTGTTACCAATGCCGCCTACAAAACCGGTGATCTTTGGTGTCGATTTCACCAAATGCCAGGTTTCATCGGTCATTTCCATTTGAACCAGAATGTAGCCGGGGAAAAAGCGGCGCTCAGAGGTTGCTTTGGCGCCTTTCTTCATTTCCACAACTTCTTCCGTGGGCACCAGCACTTCGCCAAACATTTCCGGCATGCCGGAACGGCGAATGCGCTCAATTAGCGCCGCTTGGATACTTTTCTCTTGGCCAGAATACGCATGGACGATGTACCAACGCATTGTCATTTACGCACCGTGCCCAATAAATTTTGTCACCGCTAGGGTGAGACTCCAATCAACCACCCAGAGGAAGATCGCCATGATGAACACGAACACAAAAATCACGCCGGTCGATTGCAGCGCCTCTTTGCGCGTTGGCCATACCACCTTCTTGGCCTCCTCAACCGACTCTTTGCCAAACTGTGCAAACTCGCGACCCGGCGCGCTAAACCAACCCACCACACCGGCGAGCACGACAATGCCCATCATTGCGCCAAGGCGAACAATCATTGGCTTGTCGGATAGGACGTAGAACGCTGCAACGCCCGCAAACAGCATCAGCACTGCCACCACAATTTGAATTTTGTCTTTCATTCCGCACACTTTGGGGCGATGGCGGAGATTTGCTTCCCCGCTTAACCCGGTTAATTACGACTTGTTTGGCAGGCCAGGAGGGCATCGAACCCCCAACCTACGGTTTTGGAGACCGTTACTCTGCCAATTGAGCTACTGGCCTATTTGGGGTGGTTTCTCGACTACTGCGCGGTTCACCTGCTTGTCGGCGGTGCTCGCCGTACAACAGTACGGCTGCGCTCCTCTACAACCACTTGACCCGCTCGCGACGGCGTTAAGCCACCCCAGTACTGCACTGCAGAAACTACTTCAATACTTTTGAGACCACACCTGCGCCGACGGTACGACCGCCTTCGCGAATCGCAAAGCGCAGCCCCTCTTCCATCGCAATCGGCGCAATCAGC
>JACMOJ010000125.1 GCA_014378085.1 Burkholderiales bacterium
CATCTAACCTTTCGCGGGCGGATTTGCCATATGCGATATCGTTCGTGACCTTAAAACCGCTTTCGGACACGAGGATATTGAGGAGGCGCGTGGCCGAACAAGCGGAGAGAAGGGCAGTGATGCCGGTGGCGAGAAGCAATTGCCGCAGGCGGCGGGCGAGTGTCGGATTCATGGCCATATCATCGGTGAGGGCGTTAAAGTCGCCAGCGGCATATTTTCAGGTCGCAAAAAAATACGTGCCTAGGCGCTTTCAATTTTTTTGATTATTTTTGCCCCTTATTTTATTGCCCGCGCGCGCGTAGTCTCCGAGCGTTTCGACTGCGACCAAGCGCTGTGGTGGCAACGACCGCAGTTTCTGCACCACATTTTCTGTTGTGTTCATCGCGTTCCATCTGGTGTGCCAAATGATGAGGTGCTCTTGCACCGCGTGGTAGGCATGAACCTTCTCACGGCTCAACCGCAAAATCATAAAAATGGTCGCCGTACATGATGGCGTATTCGCCGGGGGCAAGGGCAACTGTGGGTGTGCCTTCATACACAGCATATTTATCGCCGTTGATGGTGCAGCTGTCTTGCCGCTTTTTGAGGCTCAACTTGAATTCGGCACCAGGCGGGAATTGCATTTTTTCTTTGTATCCAAACAGCCCGCCTGAAGCCTCACCCACAATGACCGCTCGGCGTCCGCCCTTGGGGCTCAGCTTGACGAGGTAGAACGTATCTTCGGCCTGCTGACCTGTGGGCGCAACCAAGTCAGGAAAGACAGGTTGGCGGCTTTTGATGCGGTTGCCAGACGCGCTGCCCGCCACCACCGCTGAATATTTGCCTTTTTCAGCCACGATACCGAGCGTAAACACATTGGCCAGCGTACTGCCAGCGCTGACATCAGCCTCCATTTCGGCCACCCGATATCCAATATTGATCTGACGTGTGCCGTCCACGATGGCCAGAAGGTTTTCATCGCCTGAAGCCAGCTTGCAGGCACTGCCCACCGCTGAAACCGCAGCAGCGCCGCCTGCCTTTTTGCCCACCATACGGCCCACAACTGCATCGGTCACGCCAGCCTGCTTTAGCTTAATCTGCCCGTCGGTGGTGGTGTCAAAGCTGACTGTTGTGGCAGCATCAATGGTTTGTAAAATCACTGCTTCGGACAGCCCGGCTTTGACGAGTTTGATGACGTCGTCATTAGTGATGGTGTTGGCCCAAGCAGTGCAAGAAACACATACACAGAGGGTGATAAGAAACTGTTTAATGAGGCGAGGCATGTGGACTCCTAGTGAAAAAACTTTTTTGGGTGCGAGATAATCGCCAAAAATCATTCGGCGCTCGTCCCGCAAGGCCGCCAGTGTCGAGGTATTTGCTGTTGGGGTAAGGATGTTTTTTTGATTAAACCATTCATTTATGCTTTTTTACATGGTCCTCTTAAACCAGTTTAGGCGAGGCGCTTTCAGGCGCGGTGCCAGCGATGTTAGGCGTCGATTGTTGGGTGTGAGAACTTCAATGGTCTTCGTCTCGCATTGGCGCTCTATCGGGTGACGTGCGACTGGTCAAACTTGCTCCCGACGGCTAAAGTCGCACTGTTTTCTCAACTTAGCAGGCAATTTCTTCGCCCAACGCGCCTGAATGCCACCCGATCCGGGCGATTGCACCAGCGTTGTCCAAACGCCAATCTGGGCCATGTCGAAAAATGCGTCCGGATTGTCGCCTCAAGCCAAGCGCAGCGTTTCTGGTAGTCTTCTTCGTCCAAAACTTCATGAGGCATTGATTGAACATGATCTACTCCCGCCGTCGCACCCCTTTCCTGCCCTCTGCGCAACTGTTAGCGGCAACGTTTTTCGCTGCTGCTAGCGCGGTTGTCAGTGTCGCCACCGCGCAAGATGCCGTGCTTCCACCACCGACTGCATTGGTGATGGAGAACGTGCCGGCGGTGCCAGCCAGCCTCGCTGGCCAAGTCGCGAAATACACCGAGTTCAAGCCGACTTCTTTCACCAGCTGGCATCCAAGAAAAATGGAAATGCTCATCTCACGGCGGCATAAAAACACGCCACAGATGTACCAACTCACCAAGCCGGGTGGCCCAATGTCGTTGTTAACCGACTACCCGGAGCCAGTGCGCAGCGCCTCATACCTGGCACCCGAGGGAAAGTCATACGTGTTCGGCAAAGACACGGGTGGTAATGAAGTCGTGCGCATCTATCGCCGTGAAATTGGCGCGGCTGAAGCGGTGGCAATCTCGCCCGAAGGTTTGCGCGTCAATAGTCTGACGGCGACGAAAGATGGCAAACAAATGGTTTACACCACAGTCCCGGTGAATCGTCAGGGTTCTGCTGACAAGATTAATACGACACTGTGGGCCACCGACCCGATGAAACCTGAAGCGGCAAAAAAACTCGCCGAGTTTGACGGCGGCGGCTGGTTTGGGTTTTCTTTCTCGCCAGACAACAAGCAATTGGTTTACCTCGAATACGTGTCGGCAAATGAGAGTTATCTTTGGTTGTTTGAAATTGCCACGGCGAAATCGCGCCGTATTACTGAGAAGGACGGCAAAGACACTGTGGCGTACAGCGGTGGACAGTTTAGCCACGACGGTAAGGGGCTGTATGCCGTGACAGACCGCGGCAGTGAATTTCAGCGCTTGAACTATATTGACCTCGCCACTGGTAAACACACCGTGCTGACGGGTGACATCAGCTGGGATATTCAAGGCGTCGATCTTTCCGATGACGGCAAGTTGATCGCCTTTGTCGCCAACGAAGACGGCAACAATGTGCTTCGCTTGATGCGAACGTCTGACCATAAGTTGCTGCCATCGCCAAAGTTACCTGTCGGCACCATTGGCGGCGTTGATTGGCATCGCGACAGCACCAACCTCGCGATGAACGTCACCTCGGCGACCAGCCCGTCTGAGGTGTATTCGGTAAACGTCAAGACCAATGACGTGACCCGATGGACGACGCATGAAGCGATGCAAATTGATGCGGCAAAATTTGTTGAACCCGAGTTGGTGCGCTGGAAATCCTTTGACGGCCGTATGATTTCCGGCTTTCTCTATCGTGCGCCAGCTGCCAAGTTTGCCGGTAAGCGCCCGGTGCTAGTCAGTATTCACGGTGGGCCTGAGGCGCAGTTCCAGCCCGGCTTCATGGGCCGCAACAACTACTTCACCGATGAGATGGGCATCAGCATCATCTACCCCAATGTGCGCGGCTCCAGCGGTTACGGCAAGTCGTTCTTGAAGTTGGATAACGGCATGTTGCGCGAAGACTCGGTCAAGGACATCGGCGCGCTGTTTGATTGGATCACCACGCAAAAAGATCTGGACGTGAGTAAAGTTGCCGTCACCGGTGGCAGCTACGGCGGTTATATGGCGCTGGCGGTCTCTACCAACTATGCCGATCGCATCGCGGCGGCAATTGATGTCGTCGGCATTTCGAGCTTCGTCACGTTCTTGGAAAAAACCGAAAGCTATCGCCGCGATTTGCGCCGCGTGGAATACGGAGACGAGCGCGATCCTGAGATGCGCAAGTTCATGGAGAAGATTGCGCCGCTGAATAACGCCGCGAAGATCAAGAAGCCATTGTTTGTGGTGCAAGGCAAAAATGATCCGCGCGTGCCGTACCAGGAAGCCGACCAAATTGTCGCAACCGTAAAGAAAAACGGCACACCGGTTTGGTACATGACGGCGCTCGATGAAGGGCATGGCTTCGCCAAGAAGGCAAACGCGGACTACCAGTTCTTTGCCACTATCGGATTCTTGAACAGGTACTTGCTCGGTAAATAGATTCGGGAGATTAGCGTTTAGGAGGTAGGTTTTAGATCGTCAAATTTAAACCGGCGGCGTTGATACTTCGATGCCGCCGTTTGCGATGAGCCAGCGAAAACGCCGACGAAGAATGCCGAAAGAATCTGCGTGTTTCTGCGGCTGACGGTCGTTGTGGTGTGGTTCTGTTGCGACAAGTTGAGGCGAGGATGATGAAATCTACTTCAGCATCTATCCTAACGCTTGGGACGCATGCCGTGAGTGCGAGTGTCCGTTTTCTGAACAGCACCGCATTTGTGCGAGGTCAATAGAAGCATCTCTCGCAGTCCTGCCTAACTTCAGCGCGCACTGTCGCCCAAGTCGTAAAAGTAGAAACGGCGCCATTCGCAAGATTGGCGCCGTTTCCTTTTATTGAGCCGCTATTTTCGGTGAGGCGTTGCGTGTGACGTTGCTGACGTCAGGTCAGAACTTATAGGTGACGCTGGTATAGGCGAAGCGACCGCGAACATCGGCGTAACTTAAATCGTAGCTGCCGATAAAGCCGGAACCTGAGTTGGCATATGGTGGGTTTCTGTCCAGCACGTTTTTGATACCCACCACGATGCGCATGGATTTGAAGCCGTTGTATGCGCCCTGCAAGTCGAAGGTTTCATACGGCGCGACTTCGCGTAACGGAACAGTAGGCGCTTGAAGTGCGGTACGTGTGTCGTAGTAAGCGTTCTGGAAATTCTGTGACAGCGTCGCATTCCACGGTCCCGACTGATAGTTGACCGCTGCAATATGGCGCCAGCGAAGTACCACACCCGGCACGGTGCTACTAGCGATATTGATCGCGTTGGAGAACGATCCATCCGCATTTTGTGTCTGGTACTTTTGGAAATACGATCCGTTCATCCGCAGATCGACTTTATGCTCGGCCATCGTAAGTACACGTGCCTTCAGGTCGAGGTCGATGCCCTGCACATCCACCTTGCCAAGGTTGGTGAGACCCTGAACAATACCGGTGATACGGCCAATACCGGTCGAGTCTGGTGGGCCGCGCTGGATGAGGCTGGCATAAAGCGTTGGATTCGCAAGAATAGTCGCCACCGGTACACCACCGTTACGAATGATGTCTTTTACGTTTAGGCGGAACCAATCAACGCTTATCGTGAGTTCCTTGAAGGGCTCGAAGACAATGCCCAACGTAGTGGACTTTGATTTTTCTGGCTGTAGCTTTGTGTTACCGCCGTTGATCGTTAC
>JACMOJ010000010.1 GCA_014378085.1 Burkholderiales bacterium
GCCAATGCTGTTATTTTAGCGACCCGACGTCCACCGGACCCCCATCGCGCATCGATTGTTTTCGACACTCGCTTTCATAAACCTGTGGACCCGCACGCGTCAACTTTCACTCCCCAACTGGCAATTTACGCTTTCCAGTGTGGCGGATAGGTCTTTTCAAAATACGGTAGCGCTTCAATTCGCTTCATCCATGCCGCCAGCTTCGGCGGCACGAGTGCGAGCAGGTTGTAGCCGGGTTTTCGGGTGTCGACCCGGCCTAGGAAAGCAACGTAGGGATATAAGGTGAAATCTGCGCCGCTAAGCTTTTCTCCCCCAATAAACTCCTTGTCCAGCCAGCCCTCAATGAGCAGAAGTTCCGCCGCAAGCATTTTCTTGCCCTCTTCAATCTTCTCGATATCGGGCACTTTGTCGGCCGGGCCAAAAATTTCGGAGAGGATCTTGTCATTCATCGGATCGATATAAGCCACCACTTCAGCCGCACGGCGACGCGCGATGGCGCGCGCATGCATTTCCTTCGGCCATAGTGGCTCGCCGCTATCACGGTAGCGGTCTTCAAGGTACTCAAGGATTGCGGCAGACTCATACATCGCGAAGCCGTTGTCCCACAGCGCCGGCACTTTCTGGCGCGGATTAACGGCCGTAAACTCGGGCGTCTTCAGGTCGCCGTTATCAAAAGCTAAACGCTTGGCTTCGTAAGATAATTTTTTGTGTTCCAGCGCGAGCCAAACTTTCCATGCATACGGCGAGCCGGAACCAAAGTAAAACGTGATGGGAGTGGACATGGGTTTCCTTGCAATCGATCGGTGCCGCGAGGGCGGCGGGCGGGTAGACAAAGTCTAGCATCAGTGAATTCGGCGAAATTTTCGGCGCACCTTGTCAGCCACGAAAGGCTTGGTCGCCGTAGCGGCAGCGGGCGTTTTTGCCGTTGCGACTGCCGGCTCCTTCGTCGCCGGTCATGCCCGTACACGACGCTTCCTAGTCTTGACATCTATTTTGAAGTTGGCGCGTTGCAGCGTGCTGTAACGTGAAGTCTGAAACCGAGGCATAAGATCGGTATCATAAAATCAAGCAGCGTCTGTTGATGAACAGTCGATGATCGCAAGCGTTTGCTTATGGAGGAGTGAATAGTGAAAGTACGCGCCAGACAATCTGTCACCGCCTGTCTCGCCATGCTGGCATCGTTGTCTACGTTGTCAACACCCGTTTTTGCGCAGGATGGCCCGGTCTATCGAGTGGTGCAAAATTCAAGCGCCTATCCGGCGGAGGCCATCTTCACTCAGCAAGAGTTTGACCAGATGCTCGCGCCGATTGCGCTCTATCCGGATTCCCTGCTGACCCAGATATTGATGGCGTCGACGTACCCGATCGAAGTCGCTGAGGCTGCACGCTGGTCTCGTGACAATCCCGGCATGCGGGGCGATCAAGCGGTGCGCGCAGTGCAGCGTGAAAGTTGGGAACCGAGCGTGAAGTCGCTGGTGGCATTTCCACAAGTGCTTGCGATGATGGACGATTCGCCCGATTGGACCGAGCGCCTCGGCGATGCATTTTTGAGCCAGGAATCAGAGGTGTGGGATTCGGTGCAGAACCTTCGTCAACGCGCCGATTCGGCCGGCAATCTGCACTCGGGCGATCAGCTACGCATCAAGCAGGACGGCCCGATCTATGTGATCGAATCGTCGCGGCCCGACGTCATCTACGTGCCTTATTACGACCCGCTGGTGGTCTATGGCGATTGGTGGTGGCCTGGTTACGCACCAATGCGCTGGTCACCCTGGTCTGGCTATTACGCGCGTCCCGGCTACAGTCGCAGCTATTACTGGGGCAATGGCATCAGGGTCGGCTCCGGATTCTTCTTCGGCGGCGTCGATTGGCGGCAAGGTCATGTCAATGTCATTAACTACGACAGCTTTTATTACCGCAACGCGCATCGTCATCCGAATCCGGGGCACCGTTGGCTGCATGATCCCGACCATCGGCACGGCGCACCGTATCGTAGTCCGGAGTTGCGCGAGCAATTCAACCGCTCACCCAACAACACCGACATGCGCAGCGATTTCCGTGGGCGTTACCCCACCGCACCAAACAACGGCACTGATGCGCGAAGAGATGATCGGGGTGGTCCAGGAGGTCTAGGTGACAGAGGTGATCGTGGTGATCGGCGCGGCGATCCCAGGCCGGTGCAATCTGGGACGAACCCACTCTTACCCCCCTTAGACAACGCTGCGCGGCGGCCAGCCTCTGTGCCTGGACCGGTACCGAATGCCCCATCGAACAGGGGCAATAATCAGCGCCCGCGTGGAGAGCAGTCACCACAATCTCTCGAAGGCGCGGACCGTGGCGACGGTGCGCGCAACACGGGCTCTCGCGGGCAGGCGAACTCATCCCGACCTCCCGTAGTTTTGCCACAGCGTCCGACGGGCAATCCGCAGCCGCCCGGGCAAGCGCCCACCCGGCCGCAGGCGCAGCAACAGCCACAGGTTCAACGTAATGTCCCGCCGCCGGTGCAGCAAACTGCGCCGCCACAGCAGCTTGAGCAGCGTGAACAACGTGAGCAGCGACAGGCACCCGCCACGCCTAGTGCGCCGCGCGAACGGGAACGTAGCCGCGGCGAACCGCTCAATTAAAGGCCGACATGACATCCTATTTCTCGCCATTACCCGCGCATGCGGGGACAAACAGCGTCACGCTAACGTCCGAACATACACTTGCAGCCCCTCAATTCCATTGGAAGACGTAGACAAGCCGCCACAGCAATTTGCGTCGTCCGACAAATGGTCCCTCACCGCCTGCATCACCCACCCCTGCTTCCATGCCCACGAAATGCTGGTCGTCCATCCGGAGTGTGCGGCGCGGCTGGATGCGATCAACGACCATCTATTGAAGCAAGGTTATCGCGCTGATCTACAACTGGTGGAGCCTGTTTGTACGCGCCGCACATCCCGAGGCTAGACGCGAAGCGATCACCTCAGGCCCGCTGCCGCTCAGCGCCGTCGGCAGAAAGACTGAGCATGCGCGACAGACGAGTCTGACCATTACCTCACTGTACGTCGCCAAGGAAGCCGCCATCGCGATAATCAACAGCGCGGATGCGCTTCTCAGTTGCAGAAAGGAAACTACGTCGCATTTGGCTAAAGGCGGGCGCTGCCGAGCCATCGCCATGTACTTCATCGAGAAAATCTTGGCGTGTAAGGCGCAAAATCTTGTCACCTGCCTGCCTGCGGCTGGTGGGTAAATAAAGAATTTAGGTTTGATGCACGGAAGGCCCTACGCGTTGAATGGCTGCAAAATTTCATATGGCCATGCGAATAGAGCCAGCGAAACGTCGGCGAGTCGCTCCTTGATCTGGGTGGCATCGCGGCATACTCGCACACTGGATGCGTGGTACGAAGCCTCGGCGAACAGGCAGGCGGCGAGTGGTGTGGGTGCGATGCCTAGCGTGGCATGAAACTGCAACGCACCAATGCCGGTACGGACACGATTGGCCAGCGAACCAATGCCGCCAAACAGCCGCGGTGAAGCGGAAACCTCCAGCGATGTCCCAGCCGCTTCCAAGCAGTTCATGGGCGTGAATTGGCTAAGCCAAGTCGCAATCTGGCGCAGTGGTTGGGCCTCCTTTGCTGAAGCGCGCGGTATGACGAGCAACTCTGTTGTGCGCGCCTGCGCGCTTGAAATTAGCATCATCCGCGCAACGCCGGACTCGCGTGCGGATACCCAGTTAGCGACGCGGGAGGAGAGGGGTGGCGCTTGGATGCCTTTGGCGGGAATAATACGAGCGATTCCATAACCGTATATGCTTACAAATAAGTAGATTTTGCAAGCAGTTTGCACGGTAAGTCGAAAAAAACGATCGCAGTACTGACGTGCATTTCGAGGGCATTTATGCCAAGGAGGTCTATCGTGTGGCGTTCTATGTTTTGCGAATAAGCCTGTCTACAACGTTATCCGAATCTTGTTTCCCGGCTGCAGTACAGATTTGGCGCTAAGTTTGTTCCAGAGCAGCAGATCATCGAGTTCAACGGCGAACTTGGTCGCGATCGCGTAAAGAGTGTCGCCCGATCGCACCGTATACGTGGATGGTTTGGTTTGCACCGGTTTTACTGGTGCCTTTATACGCATGAGCTCAGGCGCGCTGACGCGGGCAGTTTCAGTAACCGAAGCGCCATTGACTGAAAGAGTCTGCCCAACCTGCACGCTGTTATTCTTCATGGCGTTAAGAATCTTGATCTTGTCAACCGCCACGCCATAGCGTTTTGAGATCGAAAACAACGTTTCGCCGCGTTGTACACGGTGCGAGCGAGGTGCGCTGGACGGCGCAGACACTTCACCCGCGCCAGCAACAATGGATGGCGTGACAGTGGCGGCTATCTCTACTTGTGCAACGTCACTCTGGGGCGCTGCGGTGGCCTGCGCAATGTGGGGTGCGATGGGCGGCGGATTGGGGAGAACCGGATGCGCCGCTTTCAGCGCGCCCTTCTGGTCAAACGTGGCGTTGATGCTGTTTACCTGTGCCGTGATCGGCACCATGATGGTCGCCGCAGCGGTGAGCTTGCCTCTATTTTCCTTGAGCGC
>JACMOJ010000126.1 GCA_014378085.1 Burkholderiales bacterium
AAGTCTTTCGGCTCCAGGCGCAATACCGTGTAACCACGACGCGTCAAATCAGCCGCAGGTCGTAGAGTGAGCCCGAAGGATCGGTAGCAACAATCGAACAGTGATCGAGCGTCAACAGATTCGGCACGATGAACGAAGCCGTCTTCCCTGCTCCCGTCGATGCAATCATCGCCAGATTCCGAAAACTGTCCTCCGCGTCCAAGCGACTTTTGTCACCATCGAGTAGCAGGCCATCGTGCTTTGGGGAAAGCAATGTGCGTCGCGCACGATCCTCAAGAAAATACCCTTCGTTCTCCTGTCGACGCTCCCGAGTCTTCAACCACTCGGACACCGTCCGCGCGATGAACACACCTTGATAGATTTTCTTGAGCATGCCGTGACCTCAGGCGAGCGGAATGAGAGTGACGATGACGATCACGAACGCAACAATTGCAAACGCACCACTGATGAATATTGAGACGGAATCCATAGGCGAAACATCATATGAAAAACACTCGCTTGGACAAGTCGATTTGGGGCCAGTCAGCACAAGTCACGCAGCTGCGCGGCAATCAGAAAACGAGAATACCCATAAATACCCAATTTGCAAGTTTCGATACGCCCCTCGCAGGGGATCAGGCGTTTCGGCGCCGCACGGTGGATTGGTCGAAGACGTGTCCACAAGGCAGCCCCTTCACCAGCAAAATCACGATGCGGACATGGAGTTGTCGGGTCGAGCGAAGCGACAATCCCACGAGCGTAGTGCCCGCGTCGTGCCGTACCTCCACCGGCTGGACGTGCCACACGATAAAAATCGTGAAACAAGCACGTCGTGTCGTCTCGATTGTCGAACCTAACCCTTGAGCTTCTTCATAAAATCAGGCAAGGCTTTTGCGGCGTCCTTTAACGCCGACACAACATCCTTGTCCTTGAGAAGGTCGGAAAGTGGGCTACCCGACACCGTTTTCGAATCAAAGATGCGAAGGGGATTCTCGCCGAAGTTGGTAACAGCAACATCCATCAACTTCTTCACCATCTCCGGGTCAACTGCAGACGCCTCATTTTTGTATGCGGTCAACGACAGCGCGCTCGCTGCTTTGAATGCGTAGTCCTCACTCAGCCGCAACGCGTAGCTTGCTTGTTTGGACGCAAACCATGCAAACCAAATGCACGGAACCGTCATCGGTGCATGGGTAAGCCAATACGCTGCTGTGCTCCAAGCATCCAAATCGGGCGGCAAACCTTGAATCAGGCTGTACGCCGCCCAAAATAACAAACTGAGCACAACGACTAAGGCAACACTCCATGCCCAGAATGAGCGACGCGATGAAACTTCCCGCGCGGAGAACGCGCTTGCTAGACCCACCTTCGTAGCGGCCATCAATCGCTTTTCAGTTTCCTCACGGAGGCCTTGCGCTGCTTTCAACAATTCGTCTGATCGCTCAGACTTCTCGCCTAATAGCTTTTCCAGCTCTTCTGTCGTTTTTACCAGCGCTGCGCGCTGAACCGACAGGTCTTGCACCTGCGCGAGAACACGCTCAATTGAGGCCACACTTTCGACGCTTTTCGTGTGTGATGCGACTACCTCAGCCGTCAACGCAACGCCCTTGGCCACGCCGTCTTTTAAGGCCGCTTCATGACCGGTCGCGTCATGCAAAAGGCCCGCTGATTTCTCTCTATCTCGCTCGATTCGCTTAGCCGAAGCGATGGCCCTAGCCTGCAGGTCGGCCACTGCCTTTTGAATAGCGGCGCCAGGTGCGGGTTGATCAAGGACGCGAGCAGAACTAAGGGCCGACCTCAGAGCTACGAAAGCGTCAACAAGCGGGATAATATTGCCGGGGTTACTAAGCACCTGAGGAACAAACTGTGAGAAGTTGTTCAGTGCGCCGTTAATAGGATTTGAGTACACAACTGCGTCGATTGGATTGATCTCAATGCCACTATCAGCCGCCGAACGCAACTCTTCCAGTAGTGACGCGAAATACACCTGTAATTTCGTCGGCGTAACCGCAATCTGCGGGTAACTTTTATCCGCAGTGAAGGCCCCGCCACTCTCCAACTGCTGGAGTGCGCCGTCAAAATGATTGATGATCTCGATAAGTGTCATGTTGGCAATAGTGAAAGATTAAGAATCGTCGGGTGCAGTCTCGCGCGTTATCGCGATTGCCCGGTTAATCCAGCGAACGAACTACGAATTCTTCGGCAGCCGTCGCGACGTGTGAACCACATCAACCACTTCCCACGCATCACCTCGAAGGCGGCGAATAAACGCCACGTAGGGCAAATGGCTGATCACTACCTTACGCATCCCAGGAAAAATCTCACTCTCCGGAGCGCTCATCGGAAACGTATTGAAACTTTCAACTTGCTCAAATATTCGGCCTTCGATCACGTCTGCGACGCTTCGATCAGCTTCAATTTCGTAATACAAGGTAATGTCGGCGAGGCTTTCAAGCGCCCGGTCTGACCACTGAAATGGCATACGCGAAAAAGATTAAGCGGCTTGGGATTTAAGTGCTTTGCGCCGCACCGCAAGCTTATCTTTGAGAATCGCACGCGCCTGTTCGCTCGGGTAACTCTTCATTTCTCCTCGATCGAGTTTACCCACCGTATCGGCGAGACGTGCGCGGAGCCATTCGGCATAGCCAGGTTCCATCGCACCTGCAACCTCCTGATCAGCTACGACGACAAATGGCAAAGTGCGCGTCTTCTGTACTTGCTTAAAAAACACACGCACAGCTTCGGACGGCGTGATGCCCATTTCCCGAAATACAGAAAATGCGGCGTCTTTGATGTCGGAGTCCATGCGAAACTGAACCGTTGTGTCGCGTGCCATGGTGATGCTCATAGACGAAAATTAGTGTATTGACAGTGTTTTGACAAACGCAGCAAAGTCAAGCATTTTCCGCCACGGAGCAATGTGCTCCCTGCTCGCAGGCTATCGGTCTAAGTCGCTGGGCGAAAGACGCCCTCACCTGCCCGAGTCCAGCTGTCGCGCAATCAGAAAGTCATTATGGTCTTCGTACCCTGCATAGAGATCGGACATATCTCGCGTGATGCGGATTCCATA
>JACMOJ010000127.1 GCA_014378085.1 Burkholderiales bacterium
AGGCGCATAACGTAGAGCTAACCGGCGCTGCGCGGCTTTTTCGTGGAGCGTCCAGGGACCGAAGGGAGCGACTTTGAGCGACGAGTTGGGCATCCTACTCACTAGCCGATTCATTCGACTGTACGCTCAGCAGCGTGACGCGAAACTCAAGGACGCCATTGGCTGGAATGGTTGCCGGCACACCGTTTTCTCCGTACGCAAGATGCGGGCCCACGCGAATTCGGCGCTTGCCGCCAGCACGCATGCCTTCGACACCGGACTCAAGGCCAGCTATCACGCGCCTCTCTCCAATATGGAATGTGTAGTGAGTGTCTTTCTGAACTTGGCCACCGCGGTTCAGAAAGAGGCTGTACTCGACTTCAACTGTACAGCCGCGCTCGGCGGTGCCGCCTTCGCCCAATTCGGTATCTTCGTATGCGATGCCAGCACGACCGCGCTTCATCTTCATGATGCTTAAATAGTTTTCGACACCTAATACGCTGTCTACCATTCCGGTTGGTGTCTAACTCCCCGGAACCAGCCACGATAAAACCCCTAACAGATGCGGGTTTCAATCAATATACTGTACAAATGTATAGCGCTAACAAAAGTGTCAAAAAAACATGCCGCCCGTGCAGTCTGTACGCATTCTGGATCAGTTGCGTGAGCGGATTCGGTACTTGCATTACAGTCTAAGAACGGAAGAAGCGTATGTCCACTGGACCAGTATGTTTATTCGCTTTCACGGTTTGCGCCACCCTGCGGAAATGGGGAAGGCCGAAATCGAGGCGTTTCTGATGTCGTTGGTGAGCAAACGCAATATCTCGTCATCGACGTATCGACAGGCGTTGTCGGCGCTGCTATTCCTGTATGGCAAAGTGCTGAGCGCAGATCTTCCGTGGTTGGAGGAAATTGGCAGACCACGTGAGGCGAAGCGGCTGCCGGTCACGTTGTCTCAGGATAAAGTGGTGCGGATATTTCAGCACATGAAAGACGAATTTCTGCCGATCGCGCAGCTTCTGTATGGCACAGGGTTGCGCATTCTGGATGCGATGCGGTTACGAGTGAAAGATGTTGACTTCACACGCAATACGATCATCGTTAGAGAGGCGAAGGGTAACAAGGATCTTGCAGTGATGTTGCCAACCAAGATAGTTGCATCGTTGCCACTGCAATTGGTGCGCGCCAACACGCTTTGGGCCAAGGATCGCGCCGCAGCGAGGCCTGGCGTGTACATGCCGGATGCACTTGATCGCAAGTGCCCGCGCGTGGGGCAGTCATGGGCGTGGCAATGGGTGTTTCCGCAATTTACGCTCGCGACCGATCCGCGAACCGGTATAGAGCGCCGCCACCACGTTTTATGAAACAACTTCCAACGTGCTTTCAAACGTGCTGTATAGGCCGCGCAGATACGCAAACCTGCGACTCCCCATACGTTGAGGCATTCGTTCGCCACCCAATCGCTGCAATCCGGCTACGACATCCGCACCGCGCAGGAATTGTTCGGGCACGCTGATGTAAAGACGACGATGATTTACACCCATGTGCTGAAGGTCGGTGGTAGCGGTGTGATCAGTCCGTTGGATCGGATGGAGAACGGGGATAATGTTGCGATGGTGTTCGTCGTGATATATGCGGCGAAGTATTAAAACACTAGCAATGATGCGGGTCACAGACAATAAATAGCTGTAATACCTCGCCATTGCTAGGGTTTGGCTTTTTTTTACGGGTTTTCGTGAGCGATCTTTTCTCTACCATTTCCCCCTCTCCCTCGATCCCTCTCCCACGGGGGGAGAGGGAGGGTTTGGCGTCCTCTCCGTTGGCGGAAGAGTGGGCGAGTCGGAACGTTCCGCTTGCCGAGCGGTTGCGGCCGCGCACGCTTGTCGAGGTGATCGGGCAGGATCATCTCACTGGCGCGGGCATGCCGTTGGCCATCGCGTTCGCATCCGGAAAGCCGCATTCGATGATCCTGTGGGGGCCGCCGGGCGTTGGCAAGACCACCATTGCCAGACTGATGGCACATGCATTTGAATCCGATTTCATTGCGCTATCTGCGGTGCTTTCGGGGGTCAAGGAAATCCGCGAGGCCATTGAGCGGGCGCGCGTGAACCGCGACAATCTCAATCGCGCGACGATTTTATTCGTCGACGGGGTGCATCGTTTCAATAAAAGTCAGCAGGATGCGTTTTTGCCGCATGTGGAATCTGGGCTGGTGACGTTTATCGGCGCGACGACGGAGAATCCGTCGTTTGAATTGAATAACGCCTTGTTGTCGCGGGCGTCGGTGTATGTGTTGAACCCGCTCGATGATGCGGCGTTGGCGTTGATTTTTGAGCGGGCTGTCGCAGCATCTTCACCTTTTAGAAGTTTGACAGGCCCTTCGACAGGCTCAGGGCGAACGGCGAGAAAGGAAATCGCAATCGATGCGGAAGCCAAAACGCGCATGATCAACATGGCCGATGGCGACGGGCGGCGGTTGATCAACCTGGTGGAACAACTGGCCATTGCCGCCGATAGCAGCGGTGCCAAATCGATAAACACA
>JACMOJ010000128.1 GCA_014378085.1 Burkholderiales bacterium
CACCGGAGACGGCTGCCCAACCGAGTATGGGGGGCATCGCGCCCGACGCGCCACCGATGACGATATTCTGTGGCGTTGCTGGCTTGAGGATCACGGTATAAATCACCGCGTATCCGACGAATGTTCCGAGCGTTAACCACATTGTCAAAGGATTGACGTAGCGATAGAGAATCGCCAATCCAACGCCACCGACAATACCTGCAAGCGCCAGTATCTGTGGGTTTGAAATCGACCCTGCCACGGTAGGTCGGTCTCGTGTCCTAGCCATATTGCGGTCGATGGCTTGTTCGACCAAACAATTAAACGCCGCCGCAGCGCCCGCCACTAACCAGACTCCCGCCGTCGCCGTCAACATCAGCGGCACATCCCAGCCGATCCCAACTGGATACGCGAGCATCATGCCGATGACCGCCGTGAACACGATAAGCGCGTTGACGCGAGGCTTGGTCAGCCGCAGAAACTGCATCAGCACACCGGTCTGACGATAGGCAATTAAATTTTCAGTCACGTGATGGGTTCAGCAATTCAAGTTCTATTCATTCGATAAATTGTGACGACCATGAGCGCCATCAGCAGCGCAGCCAGGCCATTGTGAGCCACCGAAACCCAGATGGGCAAACTAAACCAAATGTTTGAGAGCCCGAGCAGCACCTGTAGCGTCAACATCACGCCCAGCATTTTTCCTACCCGCTTAGCAGACTCAGTCCGAATCATCCGCCAGGCAAACAATCCGACGACCGCGACGACAACTATCGCGCCAAGCCGGTGCATCCAATGAATCGCGCGCAGCGCATCGACGGTCAGCAATTCTCCGTCCTGCCCAACGCCAAGCGGCCGAATCACGTGAAACGCGTTTGCAAAGTCCATTTCCGGCACCCACTTGCCATTACAGGTCGGCAAGTCAGTGCAAGCTAGCGCAGCGTAATTGGTACTCGTCCATCCACCAAGTACGATCTGCATGAAAAGCACTGCAGTCGCGACGAGCGCGAATACCTTCAACCCTGCGGGCACGATTATACGTTCCCCGAGTTTTCCAGCGCCTGGCTGCGTTGCAAACTGCAGAATTAATAGGCTGAGGATTGCAACACCGCCCAGCAAGTGCGACGTAACAATGGCCGGCTTCAACAACATCGTCACGGTCCAGGCTCCCAGCGCGGCTTGAAAGATGACTGCCCCTCCAATTGCCGTTGCTAATAGCGGTGACTGTGCAAACCTCACGCGATTGCGCCAAGCGGCGAACATGATCGCGGCGATGAGCGCACCGACGACCATCGCGAGGTATCGGTGGGCCATCTCTTTCCACGCTTTCGCCATCGTCACCGGGCCGCCAGGGACAGCAGATTCTGCGGCGCGGATTGCTTCGGTTGAATGATGCGGCGTCAAATTGCCGTAACAGCCGGGCCAATCTGGGCAGCCAAGCCCTGCGTCTGATAGGCGCACATACGCACCCAGAATCACCAGCACAAATGTAGTGACCGCTGTCACCGCGATCAACCGCCGAAACCGCGCTTGATCCCGGCCAATCCACAGCCACGCGCCAACAATAATTGCTAAGGTGATGAATCCCACCACGCCATGCTCTATCGCACTCATTCGCATTACGCCCAACCTCTATTTAAGTCCTGCACTTTCGAAATCTTTTCCAAGCTGGGAGGCTTTCAACACGCGGCGAAGGTCTGCTGCCAGCTGTTTGATATCTTGATCCGCCCGATAACGCATGAATAGATTCCCCATCGGATCGACGGCGTAGATATACCCGCGACCGTCTGAGGTATCTCCGGCAACGCGCGGCAGTTTATCCAGCCAGATGGAGTCCTTAGCCGACACAAATGCCGTGCCGGTATTGTCTTCGGTTAACTTTGTGGGAACCGCAAGCCCGTCATCAATCAGCATGACGCGTACGACTCGATCAAGTTCCTTACCGACGACCAGCCGAGCCTGGCGCATTGTGTGTAATTTGGCTGCACAGGCCGCCTCGCACGCACCGCTATCGCGCATCAGAATTAACCATTTTCCGCGAAACCCCTTGGATGCGGCGAAGGCTGGCGCGTCTTTGGCATCGAGCGCGTCAAACTTGACTTCGGGCAGCTGAACCACCGGAACCACAAGATCTCCAAAGTTATTCGTCGTTTTTGGCTTCCAAAAGAAAAACATCAAATAAGACGCTGTGATCGGCAGCGAGAACAGTACGAACATCAGCACAAATTTTGCGCGCGGAGAGAGGTTCAGTTTCATTCAGATCGGTCCGATTCTATAAGTTTCAAATTCAACCCCAGCCACAGCAGCACCAAGGTGACGGCGAGCGAATACCAAGTCATCATGTACTCGACGTGTTTGGCGACTCTTGCATCAGGCTTTTCGGTGAGCGGGACGAGCCCAGCGTCCGTCGGATTGGCGAGCAACATCAACCCAAGCACATCGCGACCAGTGCGCTGCCGGTATCGCTCGATGGTCAGATTCTGCCAAACGCTTCCCTGTACGGGCGACTGATCGCCAAGCTCTAAAAACTTCGCGCTTGGCAGCGAAAGCACGCCGCTCACGTCGACCGGACCGGCGGGAACAGCGACTAATGGCGGTGCCGGGTAGGTCGCACTGCGCGGAACAAACCCTCGATTCACCAGCAGCACTTGTCTGGCTCCACTAATAAATAACGGCGTCACGACATGATAACCAACCGTCATACCTTCACTCTTGTTATCAAGAAAGACCTGGCCGTCGGCGTCATAAACGCCCGTTGCCGCAGCGCGCCGAAACGCATTGCGTTCTGGCTCCAACGCTCCCGTAATTTGCAGCGGTGGTTCCGACGCCCGCTGATCGAAGCTGGCTTGTTGCTGGGTCTTCTCAGCCGCTCGGCCGCGCTGCCAATTGCCGAGATGTATCGTTAGCGCTAGCGCAATTAGCGCCGCAAAGGTTGGCACTAGCGAAGGCCGAAACCGAAGTCGAGTTAATCTGTCAAGAAAAAGGAACATTAATGTCGGAAGGATAGAAACCAGAATCGCGACGGCAAAGGTAGCGCCTGACTGCGCTTGCGACAATAGCGCTCGACAGTATTAGGGTCAAACTTTGTCGTAAGGCGTATGAGACAAGGATTTGCCGCGATAATTCGTAGGATATTAGGTGGATTAGGAGAAAAATATGAAATACGTGCTGGTGTTGCTGTTGTTACTCGTCATCATTAGCCTTTTCTCCGGGCTGTTCTTTATGTACCGCAACAAAGGCAACCCGAGAAAGATGGTGAATGCGCTGAAGATTCGCGTCACTGTTTCAATCATCGCGTTCTTGGTGGCGGTGGGTGGTTTTGTTTTTGGGTGGTTTCCACGCAGCTAAGGCTACGAATTTTTCGCACTGGTTGAGACGATTTGTTGTTGCGCATGTTATAGGTCTACAAAAAAAGGCCGCCAGCTAGAGCTGGCGGCCTTTTAACGAACGCTCAGTACCGCTAGACCAATACGTAGACGAAGATAAATAACCCTAACCAGACAACGTCAACGAAGTGCCAGTACCACGCAACGGCTTCAAAGCCAAAGTGACTATCGGGTTTGAAGTGTCCCTTCATACTTCTGAACAAGATCACTGTCAGCATCACGGCACCGAGAGTAACGTGGAAGCCGTGAAATCCTGTCAGCAGATAAAATGTTGAACCGAACACCCCTGACGACAGTTTTAGGTTCAGATCAGAGTAGGCGTGTACGTATTCGTATATCTGAAAACCTAGAAAAACTACCCCGAGCCCGATCGTCGCAACCAGACCCCAGATCAGCCCTTTTCGATTGTTTTCGAGTAGCGCGTGGTGTGCGTAGGTAATGGTGACGCCAGAGGCCAGCAGTAGCGCCGTGTTTAGCGCAGGAATGCCCCACGCACCCATGCTCTGGAAGGCAAGAGAAGGATCCTGCTGAAAGTAGGGCCCCAGCGTCGGCCACTTGGCGGCGTAACCTTCCCACAGAAATGCATTGTCCATATCCGCCAGCCAGGGCACTGAAAATACCCGTGCGTAATAAAGCGCGCCAAAAAAAGCGGCAAAAAACATGACTTCTGAGAAGATAAACCAGCTCATGCTCCAACGATAAGACGCGTCAACCTGCTTATTGTAGAGCCCGGCTTCGCTTTCGCTGATGACATTTCCGAACCATCCAAACAACATGTAGATCAGAATTGCAAAGCCAATCAGCTGGAGAGCGTAGCCATACGGCTGAATCTGATTCATCCACATCACCGTTCCTGCGCCCAGGAAAATCAGCGCAATAGAGCCTACAACCGGCCACTTGGAAGGGGGGGCGAAATAATAACCACCAGTCGTCGCACTCACATCACTCTCCTCATCACTAATCCGTCACTTTGCGGTGATGAATTTCACCAGCACAAACAACATTCCAACAAATATGAGCGCACAAACTACGCCCGCAATCATTACCTGATAAATCTTAAGCTTTTCGCGATCCTCGTCGTAACCCTTTGCACTTCGGATCCCCAGAAACGCCCACAAAATCGCTTTAAAGGTACTCCACATTACGCTAGGACTTTTCCATCAACGTTTCTTCATCTCTTCAGTCACATCAAAGAAGTAGTATGAAAGCCCGATGGAACCAATTTTTGCTGGCAACTTTGGATCAACAAAAAACGTTACCGGCATTTCTCGTGATTCCCCTGCTTCTAACGTTTGATTTGAAAAGCAAAAACACTCGATCTTGCTGAAATACAAACCTGCTTCAAGCGGCGCAAAACTCGGCACTGCGCGCCCGGTAGTGGCATAGGGAAGCGTGTTCGTCACGCGATAGCTAACCGTCACTATCGCACCGGGATGAATCTCGACATGTTTATCGACCGGCTCGAACTTCCACGCAAAGCCCCCGTGAAGACTTGCATCAAAATCCACCTTAACGATTCGTGACTGGTCAACTTGAGTGTTCTGCGCCACCGCACGCGTCGCCGTCACACCCAGCACCTCGCAAATCTGCCGATACAGCGGAACCAGCGCGATACAAAACGCGAGCATCACCGGAAGTATCAATAACAATTTCTTGAGCGTCGCCCGGTTGTTTTCACGGACTTCTTCCGGAGAATCGACATCGATATCGCCAGCGACCGTACGCACTACAGGACCTTCGCGAACTTAAGCACGGTAACGCCAAACACCGCCGCCACCCACAGCACCAAGACCGCCAATGTGATGTACTTTGCGCGTTGGCTCCTTACGACGGTCGCGGCTGATTTCTGAACAGTTTCCATTGCTTAGCTCAATCGTTTCCGATTAGTGCGCTGCTTTGACGCCGCGCAAGTCGGGCGGCGTTTCAAACGTATGGTACGGCACGGGCGATGGAAGATGTGTCCACTCAAGTGAGTCGGCAGATTCCCATTGACGTTCTTTGGCTTTTTCGCCTGAACGGATACAAGCAAAAACGTTATAGACAAACAGCAACTGGCTGAAGCCGAGCGCAAACGCACCAATGGTCGAGATCATGTTCCATTCCGCGAACTGCAACGCGTAGTCTGGAATACGGCGCGGCATGCCCGCAAGACCCAAGAAATGCTGCGGGAAGAACGTGACGTTAAACGATATCGCCGACAACCAAAAATGCCATTTACCCAGCGTTTCGTTGTACATGCGCCCCGTCCACTTAGGCAACCAAAAGTAGACGCCCGCCATCAAGGCCCAAATTGCCCCTGGGAACAACACGTAGTGAAAATGCGCCACCACGTAGTAAGTATTGTGTAATGTGATGTCGACTGGAACAATCGACAACACTAGGCCGGAGAATCCGCCCAGTGTAAACATGCAGAGGAAACCGATCGCAAACAACATCGGCGTTTCGAAGGTAATCGAGCCGCGCCACATTGTCGCAATCCAGTTAAAAATCTTGACGCCCGTTGGTACCGAAATCAACATCGTTGCGTACATAAAGAACAGTTGGCCTGCCGCCGGCATGCCCACTGTGAACATATGATGCCCCCAAACGATGAAGGAAAGAATCGCAATGGATGCGGTGGCGTAGACCATTGACGCGTAACCAAATAGCGGTTTGCGGGAAAAAGTCGGGATGATTTGCGAAATGATGCCGAACGCCGGGAGGATTAGGATATACACCTCCGGATGCCCGAAGAACCAAAAAATATGCATGAACATCGTCGGGTCACCGCCGCCGGCGGCGTTAAAAAACGAAGTACCAAAATGCCGGTCAGTCAGCAGCATGGTGATACAACCTGCAAGCACTGGCATCACCGCGATGATCAAATACGCTGTAATCAGCCACGTCCAGACGAACATCGGCATACGCATCAGCGTCATGCCGGGCGCACGCATATTCAAAATGGTAGTGATGATGTTGATCGACCCCATGATCGACGAAGCACCCAAAATATGGATCGCGATGATGGTCATATCCACACCAATGCCGCCCTGTGTGGACAGCGGTGGGTAAAGCGTCCAGCCCGACGCCGCAGCACCACCCGGGACAAAGAATGATGCCATCAGCAGAACCGTGGCAGGAATCAACAACCAAAATGACCAGTTATTCAAGCGTGGGAACGCCATGTCGGCCGCCCCGATTTGGAGCGGGATAAGCCAGTTTGCGAATCCAACAAATGCAGGCATAACGGCGCCAAAAATCATCACCAAGGCGTGAACAGTGGTAAGCGAGTTGTATACCTCAGGCTGCACAACCTGTAGACCGGGGGTGAACAATTCCGCACGGAGCAGCAGCGCCATCGCACCACCGACAAAGAACATCAAAAGCGAGAACCACAAATACATCGAACCGATGTCTTTATGGTTAGTCGTGGTGAAGATCCTTGTCCATGGACCAGGCCCGTGGTGGTCATGATCATGGCCGTGATCGTTCGCGTGATCGTGTGTAATTGCAGACGCCATTCTGTTCTCCTAACTCTAGTGTTCTCCGGTCCCTGACAATACAGATACCGGCCATTCCATCCCCAAAGCCCCGGCTATGACTTTCGCTTTGCCTTTATGTCATCTGGCTGTACGAATTTACCCGTGTTGTTATCCCAAGAGTTCTTGGTATAGGTCATTACTGCGGCGATTTCAAAGTCGGACAACCGGGCGAATGACGCCATGGCGGTGCCGGGCTTGCCATTTAACAAAATATTGATTTGCCCTTCGACCGGCCCGAGTACAACCTTGGATCCTGACAGCGCGGGGAAAGTGGGCGGCATACCTTTGCCGGACCCTTGGTGACAAGCAACACAATTTGCCGCATAGACTTTCTCTCCTGCAGCCTTGAGGTCAACTAACGTCAAGGGTTTGCTTTTCTCTGGCGCTGCAACGGCTGCGGATGTTGCGGCAACGGCCGTAGGCACCGCGGCACCGGCTACAGATGCTGTGGCTACAGATGCTTCGGCTACAGAAGCCGCGACAACCGCTGCGGGTGCGGTACTCCATTTCGCCTTCGCGTCGGCAACCCATTTCGCATATTCGGCTTCGGACTTAACGACCACAGTGATGGGCATATAGCCATGCAATTTCCCACAAATCTGACTGCATTGCCCTTTGAAAGTACCAACCCTGTCGGCCTTAAACCAGACGTCCTTGATAAAACCCGGAATACCATATTGATTGATGCCAAGTTGCGGCACGTACCAACCATGAATTACGTCGTTCGATGTAATCAACAAACGCACTCGCTTGCCAACTGGTACAACCATCGGATTATCGACTTCTAGAAGGTAGTCTTTACCTTTTTCTTCGGTCGCCTTTTCGCCCGGCTGGCCAATTTGGCTCCATGGAGTGGCCAAGGTCGAATAAAAACCAACATCATCGGCTGCGTAGTCATAACGCCAACCCCACTGATAGCCGGTGACCTTCACGGTCATGTCTGGGTTGGTCGTGTCCTTCATATCCAACACTGTCTTGGTGGCTGGAATTGCCATGAAGAGCAAGATCACAAAAGGAATCACCGTCCAAATGATTTCGATCAGCGTGCTTTCGTGGAAATTCACATCCGGCTTCGCGCCGTTGGACCGGCGAAACTTAAAAATTGAATAGAACATCGCGGCGAATACCACCACAAAGATCGCGGCGCACACATACAAAATGTACATGTGCAGCCCGTAAATTTGCGCGGAGATCGGCGAGGCCGGCGCGGCAATATTTACGTCGTAGGACGCAAACGCGATCACCGGACTGAGTAAAAACAACACGCCCAACAACACCGAACGGGTCACTGCTGCTAAATCGCGTTGGTGGACGTTTGCGTTTTTGGATTTCATTATTTCAAACCTGATTAATTAGTCGTGCTACGTATTCAAGAGTTCAGCGTAACTGAAAAGTTCAGCGAGATTAAACGCTACGCCTTCGGTTTTGCCTGTTTCAAACTCGCGGCTAAAGTTGGCATCTGCGCCAGTCCAGCGGCTAAATTGATCATGTCGCGATCGGTCAAGCCAGCGCCCAGCAACACATTTTGCCCAGCGTAAGACAGCCGCAAATGTTGCCGCTGACCAGTCCCAACCGTGCACCATTCAACCCGCATCCACGCCACATTCCCTTCAATGCTGAGTGAATTAGATCCGTCCCGCGACTGCCACCGAAACCTATCCTGCACCAACTCTAGCAGTTCGTAGTCTTCGTCATGTCGTGCAACCACCGCAAAAGCGGTGACGACTAACAGCACCTCGAGGCTGGCAAATGGCAGTATGGGCCAAGCACCGATGGCAATCGCCATCACGGACACCAACACGGCGTTCCCGGCGATTAAACCAACCCACAAACGGCGGCCCCGTGACGTGAGGGATCGATTAGGTCGCGCAGACCAGAACAGCCCATTACCTTCATACCGAAACACTGTCTGTGCCACGCGGACCCGTCCAAAACAACTGTAAGTGTGGCGAGACGGCATGCCACATACGTAACCTCGTCAGTTTATCGCACCTAGGGCGCTTGCCGCAATGCAGCACAACGAAATCTCAAGTTCAAAAGCGCGCTCTGACCTTAAACCCGCCAGCCCCTACTGGAGATGCCGCCCATTCGGCGGCAAGTCTTCGCTATCTTCCAATAATGGCGTCTCCGTGGGTGATCCCGCAATTGAATACTCGTTGTTGGCCCAAGCGCCGAGATCAAAGAGTTTGCAACGTTCGCTGCAAAACGGGCGGAAGGCATTTTGTGGCGAGTAATACGACATACCCCCGCATTTGGGACATCGAACTTTTTTTGCTGCGTTTTTAGGGAGGATTGCCATGAATTGAAGTGCTTAAAGGTTGCAGTAAGCCAGCTCGAACTCCACATCATGCTCGTAGACCTTGGTTCGCTGCACACTTCCTGGCAGGATAAAGCGAATATTCAGCGCGTATTTGTTTGCACTGATTTCCGGAACGCACTGAATCTCGTGCGGCAACGTCAGCCGAAGCATGTGCGCCGCGCGCTCCATCGGCATTTGTTGGAAGACGCCGCGGAAAGCAATTAGTGGAAGCGTCTTACCACTTTCCCGCAGCACACGCAGCACGATGCGCAGCGCGACACCAATCGAGGCTAGTGGCTTAAGCCACGCAGACAGATCGGCTCGACGAACTTCGTCCGTAGAGTGAAGCCAGTGATGAAACGACGGTAAATCAAACTCGCAGGTGCCGCCAGGGATCGCAGCTCTTTGCTTAATTGTCATCAGCCACTCATTTTCACGCAGATGTTGGCCAGTTTTGCCGGATGACGCAAGGAGCGCCGCAAAAGCCGTCTCAATTTCGTCTACGACGGCATCAAGTTTTTCGACCGAAATCGCCGGGTTCGAGCGTAGCGCTTCTAAAAATAACCGTTGACGATCCAATTCTTGAAGAAGATCGGACTTCAAGTCGCCTCGACTTGAAACTTCCAGAATCTCAAAAATACTGTTCAAGGCCGCTTGGTGATCGAGCGCCGATGGCTTCTCGATAAAGAACGCTACTCGGTCGTAGAGATCTTCAAGCCGCAACAGGGTGCGGATACGCTCATTCAGCGGATATTCGTAGGTGATCACGACCGGCATTAGCTCACGGAATGGCCCAGCCGCTCAATCGTGCTGGACTTAACCATATTGTGAACCATCACACTCTGCTTCGCAAATTTGTCTCAAAGAATCTATTCCGTTGGTGGTCGAGCGTAAATGCGGTGTTGAGCATCAACTGAACTCTCTAGCTGGAGAAGATCACCACCGTTCCAAATCAGATCGTCACTCAACTGAAGGCGTACTTCCCGCGGAATCTGGGCTTTTACAACACGCATGACATCAACGGCCAAGACTCCAGATCGTTTTGCCGCTCTTGCAACTTGTAAAGCCACCGCGCAATCAATGACCAATGTTCGCCACAAGTTCTGACGGTAGGTCATTCGTTCAAAAAGCAGTGGTATCGCGAGCAAAATGTAGCTTTGGGAATATCCATCATCGCCAGCCAATCGCTCGATTTCAAGGTTTGCGTCTGCCAAAATGCGAGGGTGCAGGATCGCTTCCAGCCTCGTCCGCGCAGCGGGGTCAGCAAACGCCAGTTCTCTCATTACCGCGCGATTCATTGCCCCAGTGTTGTCCAAAGCCTGAAAGCCGAACGCACCGGCAATCTCCGGCATCGCGGCACCGTCTTTTGCCGTTAGCCGGTGGGAAATCTTGTCGGTATCAACCACTCGAACACCGCGCGCGATAAAAAAATCCGCTGCCGCAGACTTACCTGAACCGATACCGCCGGTCAGACAGATGACGCGCAACTGCGGTTTTTTAGGTGCGGCCAAGTGACCAATACCAACGATTAATTTCAGCCCCCCAGATTAGCGCAATCAGCCCTGCCGCCGCCAAATACGGCCCAAACGGAATCTTGGCGCCCTTTTCACGACCATAAAGCATGATGCCTACAATGCCAACAACTGCACCCACTGCGGCCGACAGCAAAATCACCTGTCCCAGCATCTGCCAACCGAGCCATGCGCCTATGGCAGCAAGCAATTTGAAATCCCCATACCCCATTCCCTCCTTGCGGGTGGTCAACTTGAACAGCCAATAGACCGACCAAAGTGCGAGATAGCCGCCGATTGCACCAAATACCGCTGAGGGCAGGTCGGTGAAGGTTCCCGGAACATTGACAATTAAGCCCAACCACAAAAGCGGTAACGTGATGTCGTCGGGAAGCAGGGTGGTGTCCGCATCAATGAACGTCAACGCGATTAGCGCCCAAACAAACACTATTGCCGCGATCGCCTGCAACCCAAAGCCGAATTTCCAAGCGAGCAGCGCAGTGAGTATCCCTGTCAATGCCTCAACGGCGGGATAACGCTTGCCGATGGGCGCTTTGCAAGCCGAACACTTGCCGCCCAGCACAACGAAGCTAAGAATCGGGATATTTTCGAGCGCCCTAATCTGATGGCCACACGACGGGCAACTCGAGCGCGGCGAAACAAGACTGTACTTAGACGGAGAAGCCTGTGTATCCGCCTGCTCGGGATGCAAATACTCAACACATTGCTGTTTCCAATCCGTTTCCATCATCTTTGGCAAGCGATGGATAACGACGTTGAGAAAACTGCCAACAAGTAACCCGAGCACGCCAAGCGTAGACACAAAGAACCATAAATTTGTCCGTAACGCGTCGATTACATCCATCATCAGTTCTTAAGTTAAAGGTGGCGGGTCAGGCAAAGCTGCGGCGTCGCCAACGGCAGCGACGCTTTTCACTGAGCAAATTGCCCATGAAGAATCGACGACTAAACCACCTGGCCCATCTTGAAAATCGGCAGGTACATCGCGACCACGAGGCCGCCGATGAGCACGCCCAGCACTGCCATGATTAGTGGCTCCATCAAGCTGGAAAGCGCGTCGACGGCATCGTCGACCTCGCGCTCAAAGAAATCAGCGACTTTGCCCAACATGCCGTCGAGTGAGCCGGATTCTTCACCAATCGCGCACATCTGTAGCACCATGTTCGGGAACACGCCGCTGTTTTGCATCGATACGGTCAAACTCGATCCGGTCGAAACTTCTTGTTGAATTTTCTTGGTCGCCATCATGTACACGCGGTTGCCAGATGCACCTGCAACAGAGTCTAGCGCCTCAACCAGCGGTACACCGGCGGCAAACATCGTCGATAACGTTCTTGTCCAGCGCGCAATCGTTGCCTTGCGCACCATCTCGCCGACCACCGGCAACTTCAGCATCAGACGATCCATCGCGAACTGCATTTTTTCACTGCGTTTGAGCGCATTTAAGAAAAGCCAGATGGCACCACCAATACCGCCAAAAATTAACCACCAATAAGCAGTAAAAATTTCTGAAATTTGCATAACCACCAAAGTGGGTGCCGGCAAGTTTGCGCCGAATCCGGCAAACAACTCCTTAAACTGCGGGATCACGAAAATCATAATGACAGCGGTAACAACAAAAGCAACGACCAAGATGGCAACTGGGTAGAACAATGCTTTTTTGATCTTACCCCTTATGGCCATCATCTTTTCTTTGTAAATGGCAAGACGATCCAACAAGGAATCGAGAATACCGGCCTGTTCACCAGCCTGAACGAGGTTGCAAAACAAGTTATCAAAGTAAAGCGGATATTTTCTAAAGGACTGCGCCAAACTGGAACCCGTCTCGACTTCGGTTTTGATGTCGAGAAGCAACCGGGTAACCGAGGGGTTGCTATGCCCTTTCGCTACAATATCGAAAGCTTGAAGCAACGGCACACCTGCCTTCATCATCGTCGCCAACTGACGCGTAAAAAACGTAATGTCCATGTCGGTAATCCTTTTACCGCCGCCCTTTGAGGCTTTTTTGATCTTCGCGTTTTGGATGCCCTGTCTGCGCAGGGTCGCGTTGACAATATTGTCGCCCGAAGCGCGCATCTCGCCTTTGACGAGCTTGCCGCTTTTGTCTTTGCCTTCCCAAATGTAGAGGTAGACTTTGACGTCTTTTGACGGTTTTGCGACTGCGGCCATAACTTACTCCTTCGCGGCTCTGTTGGCGCACAGCAGATGCCGCGCATCAGACACAGCACATGCCAGACGGTTATTCATTGGTGACTGACTCTACTTCTTCGAGCGAAGTCAGCCCAGCTTTAACTTTTTTCAAGCCAGACCGCCGCAGGTCAGAAATCCCTTCGCGGGCGGCTTGGTCGGCGATATCGATCGATGTCCCATTTTTCATGATGATCCGTGTCATTTCGTCGGAGATCGGCATTACCTGATAAATGCCCAAACGCCCTTTGTAGCCGCTATTCTTGCATATGTCGCAACCGACCGGCCCGTACGACTGCCAAGTGCCGTTTAGTTCGTCTGCTTTGAAACCCGCCCGGAGCAGTGCCTCGTCAGGAATATTGATCGGGCGTTTGCAAGAACACAGTTTCCGCGCTAGGCGCTGCGCGGTAATCATAATGACGCTGGTGGCAATATTGAACGGCGCGATACCCATATTCATCAAGCGCGTCAGCGTCGAAGGCGCATCGTTGGTATGCAGCGTGGAAAGTACTAGGTGTCCAGTTTGCGCAGCTTTGATCGCGATTTCGCCCGTCTCAATATCGCGGATTTCGCCGACCATAATGATGTCCGGGTCCTGCCGCAAAAAAGACTTAAGTGCCGCCGAAAAGGTCAGCCCCGCTCGTTCGTTGACATTGACTTGATTAATGCCTGGCAAATTAATTTCAGCGGGGTCTTCCGCAGTCGAAATATTGATTCCCGGCTTGTTCAGGATGTTCAAACACGTATATAACGAGACGGTCTTGCCCGAACCAGTCGGCCCAGTCACGAGCACCATTCCGTAGGGGCGACGAATCGCGCGCAACAACGCTTCGCGTTGTTCCGGCTCGTACCCCAGCGCCTCGATGCCCAGCGTCGCGCTAGCGGGATCGAGAATCCGCATACAAATTTTTTCGCCGAACAGTGTCGGCAAGGTCGACACACGGAAGTCGATCGCCCGCGACGCAGACAGGCGCAGCTTCATTCTTCCATCCTGCGGGACACGCTTCTCGGAGATATCAAGCTTTGAAATGATCTTAATGCGCGATGCAATCTTTTCCTTAATCGCGAGAGGTGGCTGCGCAACGTCGTAAAGAATGCCGTCTGTGCGATAACGAATCCGGTAGAACTTTTCATAGGGTTCAAAGTGAATATCGGACGCGCCCCCGTTAATCGCGTCTAGCAGCACTTTTTGGACATATTTGACGACCGGCGCATCGTCGATTTCCTCGACTTGACCCCCGCTATCCGTGGTGCCGTCACCCAGCCCGGCGTCATCGCCAAAGTCGATATTTTCGAGCGCGGTATCGTCGCTAATCATGCCGTCCAGCGCCTTGGCACCACTTTCGCCGAAACGCTTGAGCAACACTGCGAGTTTGTCCTCTTCGACCACGACCGGCTCGACGGTCGAGCCGGTGGCGAACTTCAGAGCAGCAAACGATTCTTCATTGGTCGGGTCAGAGGTCGCAACAAACAGACGATTACCGCGCTTGTGCAGCGCAATCACCCGCTGCGAAGCCATCAGCTTGGTGTCGATCAGCGTGGTCGGTAAATGCTCCACATCGACACCATGCAAATCCAGCGCAGGCACCCCAAACTTAGCGGAGGCAAACGACGCAACATCCTTTGCGCTCACCTTTTTCGAATGCACTAACTGCTCAATAAAGGAAACACCGGCCTTTTGAGCCTCTGACTGAATCGCGTTGGCATCAGCTTGCACAAGCTTACCTTGCTGCACGAGCGCGCGCGCGAGTGGGCTCAACAATGATGATGCGACCGCGACCATAGATCAGTAAAAAACCCGGGAGGAAAGTTTACAAAGTACCAGTGTGATAGCGCCAACCCCATGTAAAAAACCTATTTTCCCGCCGCTGCGCCCGCAAGCAGCCTCTCAATCTCGGTACGCATCTCAGCGGACTCCGGCTCAACGCGAGAACCGAACGAGGCCACGGTCCGGCCGTCGCGACCAATCAGATACTTATGAAAATTCCATTTCGGCCGTTGGCCGGTCGACTTGGCGAGCGCTTCGTGCAGCGGATTAGCGGTGCCCTCAACCACCGACGTCTTAGCCGTCATCGGAAACTTGACCTTATAGGTACGTTCGCAGAAATCCGCGACCTCGGCATTCGAGCCTGGTTCCTGCTTGCCAAAATCGTTGGCTGGAAAACCCACCACGACCAGCCCGCGGTCCCGGTATTTGTCAGAAATCGCCTGCAAACCCTCGTACTGTTTGGTGAAACCGCAGTAACTCGCGGTATTGACCACGAGCACCACTTTGCCCGCGTAGTCGCACATGTCCTTGGGCGCACCCTGAATGGATTCAAACTTGTAATTTAGTAGCGCCGGGCAGCTGACACTACCACCGGGACCACCGGTGGCCGTTGTCGCGAACGCTGGGGCGATGACAAGCGCCGCTGTTGCGACAGAGATCGCCCTCAAAAAATCAAATTTTGGTCGTTGCATAAAAAATTTCTTCCTTCCGACGGGTGAAATGAGAAATAACTGACCACTAGTTTAACGCTCCGCCATGACCATTGCTCAGCGATGACCTGTACGGAAGGGCATCCTGCTATAATTTTTGACAGAATACATGCGACTTTTGGGCAGTGCGGCTGGTCGGTATGCGGTAGGACGCGACTCTCCATTTGTTCCACTATTTGTCGGGCCGCTGCGACGTGCCCGGCCGCAAGCACCAGCTAGCACCAACTCGCACCAACTCGCACCAACTCAAACCAACTCGCACCAACTCAAACCAACTCAAACCAACTCAAACCAACTCAAACCAACTCGCACCGTCGGCCTTGATTCTCTTTTGTTCCTTTAGTTGCTCCAGTGTCCCCTGTTCCTGCTGGTCTTTCTGGTTTTTTTGGTTGTCCTCTTTCTCCCCTACATCGCGCTGAATGTCGCTCTACGTATTAGGTCTGAATCACCACACCGCACCGGTCGACATTCGCGAGAAAGTTGCATTTCCGAACGATCGGCAGCGCTCTGCGCTCGAAGATTTGGTCAAGGTCGCGCTTGCCGCTGAGGCAGTGTTGGTGTCGACATGCAATCGGACGGAGCTTTATCTGCGCGGCGATGAAGCGATGCTAAGCCGGGCCGAAGCGTGGCTGCAATCCACGCCCAACGCAGCAAACCTAAATCTAGCGCCGCATCTGTACAAACTTAAAGACGAAGCCGCCACGCGCCATGCATTCCGCGTCGCTGCCGGCCTAGACTCTATGGTGTTGGGAGAGCCGCAGATCCTTGGGCAGGTGCGACAGGCGGTCAAAGTGGCCGCCGAAGCGGGCACCCTCGGTGGTCCACTTGATCGGCTGTTTCAGGACACTTTCCAAGCCGCTAAGCACATTCGTACCGACACCGAGATCGGCGCAGCGTCGGTAAGCATGGCTGCCGCCGCGCTGAAGCTAGCCCAACAGCTGTTTGGCGACATGCGAGAAGTGCGGCTGCTGCTCATTGGTGTTGGCGAAATGATCAGCCTCGCCGCAACTCACTTCAGCGCACAATCGCTCAAAAATATCGTGGTGGCAAATCGCACACTTTCCCGTGCCAAAGAACTCGCAGCCGCGTTTGACACACCCAGTTGCCCGGCGACGGCAATTTCGCTGAGCGAAGTGTCGGATCGTATCCATGAATTTGACGCGGTGATTACCTCAACTGCCTCAAGCCTACCAATTATCGGCAAGGGCATGGTTGAACCCGCGCTGCGGCTCCGCAAGCGCAAGCCGATGTTTTTTGTCGATCTTGCCGTACCGCGCGACATTGAAGCTGCGGTGGGTGATATGGACGACATATTTCTCTATACCCTCGATAGTCTCGGCAAAATCATTCAGCAGAACATGGCTACGCGCGAAGCGGCATTGGTTAGCGCAGAAGAAATTGTTAACACACACGTTCAGCAGTATCAGCAATGGCTGACGGGTCGTGGCACCGTCCCTGCCATCCAACAACTGCGCAGCCGCGCTGATCAATACCGCAATGCGGAACTGGAGCGTGCGCAAAAAATGCTGGCTAGGGGCGACAATCCCCGAATTGTCCTAGAACTACTCGCGCAGGGCCTCACGAACAAATTTCTGCATCACCCGATGACGGCGTTGAAACGCGTTTCAGGCGATCAGCATACTGCACTTGCCGCAGCCCTAGAGCAACTCTATCCCCCACCCGCTGCCGATCAGACTGAAGAGCGATGAAATCCTCCATCCAACACAAGCTCCAGTCACTGTCTGACCGCCTACTTGAGCTTAATCGGCAACTGGAGGACCCAAACGTGGTTGCCAGTATGGACAACTATCGTAGGATCACCAAAGAACACGCTGAAATCTCGCCGGTGGTAGCCCTTTATAACGACTACCGCAAATCTGAAGACGATGTTGCCGCCGCGATGGATATGGCAAAAGATCCTGACATGCGCGATTTTGCCGACGAGGAAATCAAGGCAAGTCGGGCGCGGCTTGAAGAGATCGAAGTTGCGTTGCAAAAGGCCCTGTTGCCGAAAGATCCGAACGACGACAAAAACATTTTCATCGAGGTTCGCGGCGGCACCGGCGGCGACGAGTCAGCGCTATTTGCCGGTGATTTGTTTCGCATGTACACCCGGTACGCTGAGCGCCAAGGCTGGCAAGTCGAAATCGTCTCCGAATCTCATGGAGAAGTCGGCGGCTACAAAGAAGTTATCGCCCGTATCGTCGGCCAAGGCGCATATTCGCGTCTAAAGTTTGAATCCGGCGGGCATCGCGTTCAGCGCGTCCCCGCCACCGAAACGCAAGGGCGCATTCATACGTCGGCGGCAACGGTGGCAATCATGGCCGAGGCAGACGAAACCTCAGACATTGTCATTAACCCGTCTGAGGTACGCGTCGATACCTTTAGAGCTTCTGGGGCGGGGGGGCAACACATCAACAAAACCGATTCTGCCGTGCGCCTAACTCACATCCCCACTGGCATCGTGGTCGAATGTCAGGATGGAAGATCCCAGCATAAGAACAAAGAACAGGCCTTCCGTGTATTGGCCGCTCGCATCAAGGACAAACAAACGCGGGAGCAACAAGCCAAAGAAGCGGCGGAGCGTAAATCGCTGATCGGCTCCGGTGACCGTTCTGAACGTATTCGCACTTACAACTTCCCGCAAGGTCGGGTCACGGATCACCGCATCAACCTGACGTTGTACAAGATTGACTTCATCATGGATGGCGATCTCGCGGATCTCACCAACGCCTTAATCGCCGAACATCAAGCCGAACAGCTCGCCTCGCTGAGCGAGGGCGCGCAGTAGCGCCACGTCGGCACGCTTGACTCGTCCCTACTAAACGATGCAAGGCACCAGCGTTGGCGAACTCCTGACCATGGCGCAACGCGCCATTGATCGACTCGACGCGCAGTACATGCTCAGCCACCTGCTAGGCATGTCGCGCGCATCGCTAATTGCGCACCCTGATCGCTTGCTTGGCGCACCGGAAGCCGCCACCTATCGCGATTGGATCGGCCAGCGAGCGAATGGCAAGCCTGTGGCGCAAATTTTGGGATGCCGCGAGTTCTATGGACGCATATTTAGCGTCGATGAACATGTATTGATTCCGCGCCCAGAAACAGAATTACTCGTAGAGCAAGCACTGGCGGTCGTTTCCGAGCAAAAAGCTTCCAATTCGCCCGCCCCTGCTGGGCTTTTAATTTTTGATCTTGGCACTGGCAGCGGTGCGATTGCGATCACCTTGAGGCTAGAACTCGCAGACGCAACCGTTATCGCTGTCGACACGTCTGCCGCTGCGCTGCGCTGCGCGCGTCGCAATGCTGCGGCGCTCAATGCCGCGGTGACATTTGTCGAAGGTAGCTGGTATGCTCCCCTCGCCGCTGACCAGCGCGCACAACTGATCGTGGCCAACCCACCGTACGTGCGACGCGACGACCCGCACCTGACGCGAGGCGATCTTCGGTTTGAACCAATTAGGGCATTAACCGACCAAAGTGATGATGGACTGGCTTCGATCCGCAGTATTGTCACGGATGCGCCGCAACGCCTCTTGCCGGGCGGAGCGCTGTTGATTGAACACGGCTACGACCAAGCGCCACTCGTCCGTGGGCTGATGCAGCACGCCGGATTGGTTGGCATCGAAAGTATTCGCGACCTTTCAGGTATTGAGCGTGTGACAAAAGGCCGCTGGTTGCAAACCGCGTAACGCGATCAAAGCCGGCCACCGAAACCCCTATAATTCGTTAAACATTTTTCAAGGACTCAAGATGAGCACACAAGACAAAATTCGCGCTACCGTTACCGGTCACCCGGTGGTCCTTTACATGAAGGGCTCTCCGCAGTTTCCGATGTGCGGATTCTCTGCCAGCGCGATCCAAATCCTAAAAACCAACGGGGTAGAGAAACCATTCACGGTGGACGTGTTGCAAGACGAAGAAATTCGTCAGGGCATTAAGGAATATGCCAATTGGCCAACCATCCCGCAGCTGTATGTCGGTGGCGAATTCGTCGGCGGCGCGGATATTTTGCGCGAAATGCACCAGTCGGGCGAATTGAAGGGGCTGCTAGAAACTGCCAAGTAGTGCGATTAGCGGATGGCCGCGAACGCCACCCGCGAATGCCACCCACTAACGCCACCCACTAACGCCACCCACTAACGCCACCCACTAACGCCTGCCGCTATCTGAGAGCCGCGACCCGACCGCCATCGAGATGTAATCGCCGCACATCCGCCAGATCAATAATCTCGCGGTCGTGGCAGGCCACCACCACCGCGTTGTTGTCCGACGCCGTCTTGCGCAGCAACGCCACGATCTGTTCACGCGCCGGTCGATCAAGGTTTGCGGTGGGCTCATCAACTAACAGCAGTCTCGGCTCAAGCACTTTCGCGCGGGCGATCGCGAGTTTTTGTTTTTCGCCACCGGAGAGTCGGCGCGGCGACAGCTCTACGAGCGCTGACAAACCAGCCCAGTCAATTGCCGCCACCGCAAGTTTGCGCCGAACGGCCCCAGACATTCCCCGCAGTTTTAGGCCGTACTCCACGTTGGCCAGCAGACTGGAATGGAATAGATAAGGATGTTGATGTACGTAGATCACTTCGCGCCGAAGCGCATCCGGGTAGGCATCTCCCTCCACACGACGTTCGCCAACCGACATCTTCAGTTCGTCAGCCGGTTCTAGCCCCGCGAGAATCCGCAGTAGCGTTGATTTGCCGCTACCGTTATCGCCTGTTAACGCGTAAATCTGCCCGGCTTCAATGGTCATTCCTTCAACCGCCAACAGTCGGCGTTGGCCAAACGATTTTCGGAGCGAATCGACACGCAGCAACGCAGTCATTTCATGCCACCTTCACCCTGAAAATAATTCAACAACGCATTGATGCCTAGCGCCAAGGCAATCAGGACAAAGCCAAGCGCGATGCCTTGGGCAAATTCTCCCTTTGCGGTTTCGAGCGATATTGCGGTTGGGATACTGCGCGTCAACCCTGCGATGTTGCCGCCCACCATCATTGCGCAGCCAACTTCGGAGATGACGCGACCGAAGCCGTTGAATATCCCGGCCATCACCGCAAAGCGAACTTCAAACAATGTGGTTAACGACGCACGCCAGCGCGACGCCCCAAGCGACAGCGCGGTTTCGCGAACAATACGGTCAACACCCTGCACTGCCGCTAGCGTAAATGCCGCCAGTACGGGGAACGCGATGATGGCTTGTCCGGCAATCATCGCCTCCTGCGTATACAGCAAGCCCCAAGCGCCTAATGGTCCGTTTCTGGCGAGCAAGACGTAGAGAACAAGCCCGACCACTACGGTCGGAAAACTCAAGAAGCTCTGCAACACCACAACACAAATGCGACGGCCCGGGAACGACACCGTGGCCAAGAAAAATCCGAGCGCGACCGCTGGCGGCACGGCAATCAACAACGCGGTGAGCGAGACCTTTATTGAAACTGCAATGATCGACCAAAGCTGCGGATCGAAACTGAACAACAGTCGGAACGACTCTACGATGGCGGCGGATAAATCCAAGTGACCGTCTCTCGTCTTTTTTAACGTGTGCGCGATATTGGGGGCGCGTTTGGTGGGGGCGCGCTCGGGGGCGGCGCGCCTGGGGTGAACAGCGCAACCCCATCGACTGTCAGTGAACGAATCGCATCCTGTCCGGCAGGCGACACAATCCAGTCAGCGAATTTTAGCGCCGCCTCGTGCTTCACCTGCGGATGTCTTGCCGGATTGACCGGCATGATCCCATAGGGGTTGTACAGACCCGGCAATTGACTAACGATGACATCGAGTCCGACCCGTCCCCGGTAGGCCAAAAATGTTCCACGGTCACTCAGCGTGTAGGCCCGCAAATTGCCGGAAATCGTGAGTACTTCGCCCATCCCTTGTCCCGCCTGCAAATACCAGCTGCCTTGCGGTCGAACGCCAGCCTCGGCCCATAAAGCGAGTTCCTTTTTGTGCGTACCCGAGTCGTCCCCGCGCGAAACAAACTTGGCACCTCGTTCAGCGATATCCTTCAACGCCAGCGCAGCACTCGCCTGACCACGAATGCGGGCGGGGTCATCTTTGGGTCCAACAATCACGAAGTCGTTATACATCACGTCGCGACGAATGCTGCCAAAACCCTCTGCCATAAATTTATCTTCATCTGGGCGGGAATGGACCATAACAATATCAACGTCGCCACGCTCACCTAATTTAAGTGCCTGGCCAGTGCCCACTGAGATGACCCTGACCTTGATTCCGGTTGCCTTTTCAAAACGAGGTAACACGGCACCCATTAAGCCGGATGCTTCGGTGCTGGTCGTGGTCGCCATGCGAATCTCGTTGACAGCAGAAGACTGGGCGCTAGCGGTTACGGTAGCGGCAATCATTGTTGCCGCAAGCAAAAACATGCTACCCAACAACTGGGAGCTTTTAGATGTTGTTTTGACCATCGATTGATCTCTTTCGTAAATGAAAATTCGCTGATACATCGCTAGAGCGAATTCTAGCGGTCAATTCAAAGCCAAAGCAGATCCTGCTCGCCTAGAACTTTCACTCGAGCCGATATACTGCCGCGATGCTTGTGACATCACAAAACTCTTATCGGCTGATCACATTGGCCGCCTCGCTGGTCAGTCTCTCAACCATTGCGGGCGCGCTGTTTGTCGGCAAAATGCCAATCTCGGCTGCTGACGTCCTCAGTGCATTGATTTCACTATTCAATCAGCAAGCCGACGACTCCGCAATCAATACCGTTGTTACCGATATCCGTCTACCACGTGTTGCCGCCGCCTTCATCGTTGGCGCGGCGCTGGCAGCGGCTGGCGCTGCCTACCAAAATCTCTTTCGGAATCCGCTCGTCTCGCCGGACATCCTTGGCGTCTCGAGCGGTGCCGCGCTGGGTGCGGTGGCGGGTATTTTTTTGGCGTTACCTATTTTGGCAATTCAAGGACTCGCCTTTATCGGTGGTCTAGTTGCTGTCGGTGCCATTTATGTTGTTGCCAACAATCTGTCGTCGATGAGAGGCGGCCACGACCCCATACTTACACTGGTACTGACCGGTGTTGTCATCGGCTCCTTGCTCGGCTCGGGAATCGCGCTGACCAAGTACCTTGCCGACCCATACAATCAACTGCCCGCAATCACCTATTGGTTGTTGGGTAGTTTTGCCAGCGTCACCAAGCAAGAATTAGCGGTAGCGCTTCCCGTCGTCGTGCTTGCTACGCTGCCATTGGTCGCATTGCGTTGGCGCATCAACCTGCTCGCACTGCCTGACGATGAGGCGCGCGCCCTCGGCCAAGACGTCGCGCAACTGCGCTTGATCGTGATCGTGTCAGCGACGCTGATGACAGCCGCCGCAGTTGCGATCTGCGGCATCGTCGGTTGGGTTGGACTGGTCGTGCCGCACGCCGTGCGCCTGCTGGTGGGGGCAGAATTCTCACGCTTGTTACCCTTATCAATGCTCATCGGCGGCACTTTTATGTTGGCCGTCGATACACTCGCACGAACGATGGCGCAAATCGAAGTGCCGCCCGGCGTACTCACCGCCGCGATCGGTACACCTGCGTTTATTTGGCTCATGGCGGTGACCTATCGGCGGCGAACATGAGCGTAATTCGCCTTGAGGAACTTGCGATCGGCTATCCACAGCGGCACATCGCGAACAAAATTTCGCTGTCACTCCCAGCAGGTAGTGCGCTTGCCATTCTTGGTCCTAACGGAAGCGGCAAGACGACACTACTGCGCACCATGCTGGGGCTGCTTCCACCGATTAACGGAAACATTTTGCTTAGCGGTGAGTCAATTGCGCGGATGTCCCCTGCCCGCATCGCCAAGCAAGTCGCGTATGTCCCTCAATATTGCTCATCTTTCGACGGTTTCAGCGTGTTTGAGGTGGTGCAGATGGCACGTGCACCGCACCTAGGCTGGTTTGGCAAACCTGGCGCGAAGGATCGACAGTTGGCCGACCAAGCACTGCAACGCCTTTCGATTGCGCATTTCGCTGACCAAGCGTTTTCAGCGCTGTCCGGTGGTGAACGTCAGCTGGTGTTGCTAGCCCGAGCGCTTGCCACCGAGGCAACGTGCCTCCTCCTCGACGAACCCACCACTAGTTTGGATTTTGGTAATCGGCTACTCATTCTCGAGACGTTGCTAAAACTCAAGGCTTCCGGCGTGTGCATCGTCTTTACCACCCACGACCCGCAACACGCACAGTATGTTTGCGGCGCGCCGGACGATGCCGTCTTCACCATTTCGCGCGTCGGCGATACGCACATAGGTCCATTGCGCGACGCAATCAATGTCGGCGCCCTCGCGAAGCTTTATGGTCTCGATGTTGCAGCGTTCGACCACTTCAGCGGTGGTGTTGGTATTGGGCGCTTCGGATAAAATGCAGAAAGTCCTTACTGGTCGGGCGTATTCAGCCTTAAATGCTTCGAAACGAGCGCATTTGCTAGTCTTTCACGGATTACAACTATTATGCCTTCCTCAATTCACCGGTAGGTTAGCGCCGTCGCGGCGGCGATCATTGGGCTCTGCGTAATGTCAGCGACCGCGCAAACACTCACCTCCCGCAACATTCTCGACCGACCGGAGCGTCCGCAGCCAACGCTGAAAATTGCCTATGGCGCACACGCCGACCAGTACGGCGAACTGTGGCTGCCGAAAGCATCTGCCGGGCTACCCGTTAAGGTGCCGACGGAGGTATTGAACAAACTGCTGCCCGTTGTTGTGCTAGTTCATGGCGGTTGCTGGCGGGCCGATTTGCCGGGTCCGGAACTGGTCGCGTTTCTCGCCGAGGCGCTTCGCGAAAAAGGGGTTGCGGTATGGAGCATTACCTATCGCCGGGTGGGGACAAAAGCGAGCAGTAAGGACGAGAATTTTTTGCCCTACCCCGACACGTTCCGTGATGTTGCGGCTGCGGCGGAAAAATTAGTGGAGATTGCGCCCAAGCATCAACTCGACCTAAGCCGTGTTGTCACCACCGGCCACTCAGCGGGCGGCCACTTGGCCATGTGGCTCGCTGCGCGCCCTCGCCTGCCACAAGATTCTCCTTTGTACTCCCCCTTGTACTCTCCCTCGTACTCTGCTTTGTACTCTCCTTCGCACTCTCCTTCGCACTCTCCTTCGCACTCTCCTCCGTCCGCCACATCCGCCGCCAAGCCGCTCGCCATCAAGGGCGTGGTCGGCATCGCGGCCATGCCCGATTTGCAATATGCAAAAGCCGCCTCCGCGCATGCCTGTGGTGCCGATACGGTGGATCTGCTGATTAACACCAAGGATCGCAAAGACGCCGCCTACCTCGACACTTCCATCACGCCACTGCTGCCACTTGGCGTACCGCAAATCATGATCAGCGGTGTCTATGATGCGATCGTGGCACCCGCACAAGCATTTCGCCATCGCGAACGCGCAAAGGCGAAAGGCGACGTTGTAACGCTGCTCACGATCGATGAGGCCGGCCACTTTGAATTGATCGCGCCGTGGACAGCACCGGGCAAGCGCGTGGTCGAGGCCATCATTGACGCGCTAAAGGAAACGCCATGAAACACTTCATCTTGATCTATGAAGTGATAGAAAACTACGTCGAGCGTCGTGTGCCGCACCGCGCCGAGCATATTGCACTGGCGGGCGCGGCGAAGGAACGCGGCGATCTCTTCCTAGCCGGCGCATTCGCCAGTCCTGTCGACGGTGCTATGTTAATTTTTCAAGGCGAGACGGCTGCGGCCGCAGAGGCATTCGCCCATGCCGATCCCTACGTCAAACACGGTCTCGTGACCAACTGGCGCGTGCGGGAGTGGACAACAGTGGTAGGAGACGCGTCGACAGTCGTATTGCCGTAAGCGTTTGGTGCACCGTACTTGAGCGCCCTACTTGCGCACCGAACTTGAGCACCATACTTGAGCACCATACTTGAGCGCCGTACTTGAGCACCGAACTTGAGCACCGTACTTGAGCGCCCTACTTGAGCGCCTTACTTAAGCACCGTACTTGAGCACCGAACTTGAGCACAGTGCTAAAGCGCCGTGCGGATATCCCAAAGCTCCGGAAATAAACGCACATCCACCATCTTGCGCAAGTAGTCCACGCCAGAGGTCCCGCCGCTGCCACGCTTGAAGCCGATCACGCGTTCGACCGTTGTCACATGACGAAATCGCCACTGTCGGAAGTAGTCTTCAAGGTCAACCAGTTTTTCGGCTAACTCATACAGGTCCCAGTGCTCTTTAGTGTTTGTGTACACCGTTGCCCACGCCGTCGCGACACTGGCGTTTGCCACATAGGGAGTTGACCAGTCGCGATCAACGGCAACCTTGTCGAGTGCAAAGCCGCGCTTGGCCAACAGACGGTTTGCCTCATCATAGATCGAAGGTCCGTTCAAGAGCTCGGTTAGCTTCGCGTGAATTTCCGCCTGATGCGCGAACGGCTTCAGCATGGCACGCGATTTGTTGCCAAACAGAAATTCAAGCATTCGATTTTGGTGTGACTGAAACCCCGAGGACCGCGCGAGCGATTCACGAAACGCCGAGTACTCGGTTGGCGTCAAGGTCGAGAGGATGTCCCACGATTGAATTAAATTGTTCATGATGCGCGAAACACGTGCCATCATTTTGAACGCGGGAGACAGGTCTTCAAGCTGTATGCAGGTCTTGGCGCGCATCAATTCGGCCAACGCCAGCTTCATCCACAATTCGGTCGCCTGATGTTGGACGATAAACAGCAGCTCGTTGGGTTCGGTCGATAGCGGCTGTTGTGCCGAAAGTAGCTGGTCGAGTTTCAGGTAGTCGCCGTAACTCATGTCGTTACGGAAATTTTCAAACGCCCCGTCCGGTAGCTTGTCGTCATCGACCATGAAGTGTGCCCGATTAATACATTGGCAGGCTTGCCTTGAGCACCACACCTGTCTGTGCTTCAGTGACAAGAACCGTACGCGGATCATTTGGGTCGATGGTAATCCCCGTGATCGTATCGCCGCGCGACGAATCAATGCGGTATTTCGGCTCGCCACGTTTATCAAACATCCACACACAACCCAACCCTTGGTGTGCCACGTAAACATTGTCGTCACTATCCGTAACAATTCCACCGGGCCCAGCATTCGCCCCCCATCCGCCGGAAAGCTGGAGATATCGGCTAACTTTGGAAACACCGCCCTCCACCAAGGGGACGCGCCAAACGGCATTGTCGCCCGCGACTCCCATCAGCAAAAGATCCTCGCCCGCGTTAAGGCTAAGACCGGACGGGCGCGGAATATTGCCTACCAGCCGCTGCAATTCACCGTTGGCTTTCATACGATACAGGGCACCGTCGGCCGCATGAAAACCGGTCTGGCCGGCGTCGGAAAAATACAAATCACCGTTGCTGGCGAACGTCAAATGACTTACCCCTAAAAAACGCTGTCCAACAAAGTGGGTCAACACCGGTGCTAACTTACGCAGGCTCACATCAAACTGCAAAATCCCGTGCCGCTGGTCCGCGATGAACAGGCGGCCATCCGTATGAAACGTTAGCCCGCTCGGCCAACCATCATATTTTGTAATGAGATCCCACTCGCCAGTCGGTGTGATACGAAAAATGCGCCCAAACGGGGCGTCGGCCACCCACAGATTTCCACTGCCGTCAAAACAGGGGCCGTCTAAAAAACTATGGATATCGCGTCCACCGAGGTTCGCATGCGACCATGGGTTGTCTGCGCCCGCTTCGTGCAAGAAAGACGGTAACTCGAAGTGTGTGTCGGTGGTAAGCGAAAGCGGCGTGGAGAACATGTTGCCTCGAGCAAAAGTAGTGACCGCATTATGCGGCAACTCAGACGCTGATAATCCAGCCCTCGATGGGATCAACATGCGGCGGTAGTCCGAAATTTTGCTGGCGTTGCGCAAGCCCCCAAGCTGCCTGCAAAGCGCAAATTGCGGCATCCAAAGTGTCACCGGTGGGGTCTTCCACCAAACGCCGCCGAAGGCTACGATCAACCTCCAGCTTAATACCGAGCGGGTTGTTCGCCTGAAGCAGCGTGTTTACGATCTCGACCCTCGCGGCCTCACGTGCTGATGTTTGTTTTGTGCGGTCATCGCTCTTATACGACGCTGTGGTGATTCGGCGCGCCAAAAACCCCGGATACGCCTCCAGCGCGACACGCCCAACGTGGCCGCCCTCAGTGAGCCCGGGAAACTGGCAGTCGAGTGATCTCAGCACGGGTAAACCAGCGTGAAACATGAACAGCACCGGTGGGTTGACCCACTTCATCGAGGGGCTGGAACCGGCCAGTCGATCGACCGCACGATGGGCAAATTTTTGCCCCGCCGGTCGCGCATCGCAATATGCCCGACATCGCACCACCAGCTCTGCGCGCGTCTCTGCGCAGGCAATGGCGGCAATCTGGCGCCAAGCGTGTTTGCCTCGTACCGGCCAGCCCTGCTCAGCCACAAAGGCGCGCGGCAGGCCAAATGGAAAGTCAAATCCGCCAATCCACGGGGGCAGAGAATCAAGCAGCGTGTGAAAGGCCGGCAAGCCTACACAGCACTCAACATCGGCCAACAACAGCGCGCCTGCGTCGTTCATGCTGCCCATCGCAAGCGTAATCGGCTTGGAACGCGTCGGTCGCGACGTAAAATCAACACCAATGATTTTTATTGAATCTGCCATGCCGGCAGTTCAACGCAATTCGCTGTACTTTGCAACCATCGCTTTGCAACCATAACTTGGCAACCGTAAATGAGCCTCGACGCATGAGTTCAACTTTGACCCGAAAATGGCATTTCTGGATCGACCGTGGCGGCACGTTTACCGATATCGTCGCTAAATCCCCGGCCGGCAATATCGTGACCGCGAAATTACTCTCGGAGAATCCGGAGGCCTATCAAGACGCGGCGATTGCCGGTATTCGTGAGCTGATGGGAATTACCAGCGGTGCGCCAATTCCGGTCGCGCAAATTGCCATGGTAAAGATGGGCACGACGGTCGCCACCAACGCGTTGCTGGAACGTAAAGGCGAAAAAACCCTGCTGGCAATCACTGCCGGATTTCGTGATCAATTGCGCATCGCCTACCAAAACCGGCCGCGCATTTTTGACATGCAAATACGGCTGCCTGAACTGCTCTATTCCGACGTCATTGAGATAACAGAGCGCATTAGCGCCCAAGGAGCTGTCCTGACGCCGCTAGATGAGGATGACATTCGCGCCAAGTTGCGCGCCGCGTACAACCGCGGCTTCCGCGCCCTCGCGGTGGTCTGTATGCATAGCTATCGGTATGGCCAACACGAATTGCGGGTGGCGAAAATCGCGCAAGAAGTGGGCTTTACACAGGTGTCCGCTTCGTCAGAGGTGAGCCCGGTTATGAAAATTGTGTCGCGTGGGGATACCACGGTAGTTGACGCGTACTTGTCGCCGATATTGCGGCGCTATGTAGAGCAAGTGACAAGGGAGCTGCCTGATACGCCGATTTACTTCATGCAGTCGAACGGCGGGCTGACCGATGCGCACCGATTCAAGGGCAAGGACGCTATTCTGTCTGGTCCTGCTGGCGGCATCATCGGTATGAGCCAGACCGCGCAATCCGCAGGCTACGGCAAAGTGATTGGCTTTGACATGGGCGGGACATCCACCGATGTTTCCCACTTCGCCGGCGAACTGGAGCGCGAGTTCGAGACACAAATCGCCGGTGTACGCATGCGTGCGCCGATGATGTCAATTCACACCATTGCCGCTGGTGGCGGCTCCATCTTGCATTTTGAAGCGGTGGGGCAAACGGCGCGCTTTCGGGTAGGCCCTGACAGCGCGGGCGCTAATCCCGGGCCGGCGTGTTACCGGCGCGGTGGTCCGCTAACGGTGACGGATTGCAACGTCATGCTCGGCAAGTTACAACCGGCATGGTTTCCGCAGGTGTTTGGACGCGATGGCAAGTCGCCGCTGGATACAAAGACGGTTCGCCAGCAATTTTCCATCTTGGCTGCGGAGGTCGGCCGCGCGACGGGTATTCAACAATCCGCAGAACAGGTGGCTGAGGGATTCTTGCGTATCGCGGTCGCCAATATGGCAAACGCCATCAAGCGCATTTCAGTCGAGCGCGGCCACGACGTGACAGAGTACGTCTTGCAGTGTTTTGGCGGGGCGGGCGGGCAGCACGCCTGTCTGGTGGCCGACCAACTCGGCATGTCGACCATCTACATCCATGCCTTCTCCGGTGTGTTGTCGGCGTACGGCATGGGTCTGGCCAACATCACGGCCATGCGAGAGGCCGCCATCGAAGCGCCGCTCGATGAATCGACCTTGCCGATACTCGCGCAAAAATTTAGCGAGCTCGCAGGCAGCGCGACCGAAGAAGTATCCTCACAGGGTGTTAGAAGCACCCAGATCCATATCGCAAAACGCGTTCACCTAAAATATATGGGGACAGATTCTGCGATTGTGGTTGCGTTTGGCGATTTGGCGTCAATGCAATCTGCGTTTGAAGCCGCATACAAGCAGCGCTTTAGCTTTCTAATGCAAGGACGTGGACTCATCGTTGAAGCAGTATCGGTGGAAGTGACGGGCCAGTGTGCCGATTCATTTGGCAAAGTCGTTACCGACGTCATGGCCAACGTCATGGCTAACGTCATGCCCGACGCAGCACACGACCACACCCGAGCCGACCAGCAACTCGCGCACAGCCATCCCTTTACGATGGCGCAAATAGTGTCGAACGCCACATCCCTCGATGCAGGCGTGTACCGCAGTCGCGACTTAACTATTGGTCAAAAAATCAGCGGGCCTGCGATCATTGTCGATGACAACGCCACCACGGTTATTGAACCGGGCTGGTGCGCCTGTCTCACCACGATAAGCGGCCTCGTACTGACGCGTATATCTCCTGCAACTCCTGCACAAACCGGGGCGGATACTGGCATGGCAATCACCACGGCAGTCAATCCAGTCATGCTCGAGGTCTTTAACAATCTCTTTATGTCCATCGCCGAGCAAATGGGAACGCGGCTCCAACAAACGGCGTACTCGGTGAATATTAAGGAACGTCTCGATTTCAGCTGCGCTTTGTTCGATCAAAACGCCAACCTAATTGCCAACGCGCCGCATATGCCGGTGCACCTGGGTTCGATGGGCGAATCGATCAGCACGGTCTATCGAAAAAATCTTGGACACATGCGACCAGGCGATGTGTTTGTGTTGAACGACCCCTACAACGGCGGTACACATTTGCCCGACGTTACCGTTGTCACACCCGTATTCCTTAGTAAGAACGACGAGCGCCCACAGTTTTTTGTTGGTTCACGTGGCCACCATGCCGACATTGGCGGCATCACGCCGGGGTCGATGCCGCCGTTTTCAAAAACGATCGAGGACGAGGGCGTGCTGCTAGACAACGTAAAACTCATGGCTGATGGACGGTTCTTGGAGGCCGAGATGCGTGAATTACTTGCGTCGGCAAAGCACCCCGCACGTAACATTGATCAAAACCTCGCCGACATGCGCGCGCAAGTGGCGGCAAACGAAAAGGGCGCGCAGGAACTAAAAAACATGGTGGCGCACTTTGGCCTGGAAACCGTTACCGCCAACATGCAGCACGTGCAAGATAACGCCGAGGAATGTGTGCGCGCTGCCATTGGCAAACTACGCGATGGCGCGTTTTCCTATGCGATGGATAACGGTGCAGTGATCAAGGTCAGGGTCACCATCGGCACCGACCAGCGCAGTGCCACCATCGATTTTTCCGGCACGTCGCCGCAACTATCGTCGAACTTCAATGCCCCTTCTGCGGTTGCCTATGCTGCGGTGTTGTATGTATTTCGGATGCTAGTCGATGCCGATATTCCGCTGAACGCCGGTTGTCTCAAGCCGTTACGGATCATCATCCCCAAGGGCTCAATGCTCAATCCCCTGCCCCCAGCAGCCACCGTGGCCGGGAACGTAGAGACATCGCAGTGCATCACCGATACCTTGATCGGTGCATTAGGTCTGATGGCGGCTAGCGGCGGCACCATGAACAACTTTACATTCGGCAACCAACAATATCAGTATTACGAAACGGTTTCCGGTGGGACTGGTGCCGGGCCGGCCTTCGACGGTTGTGACGCCGTACAAGCGCACATGACTAATTCCCGCTTGACCGACCCAGAAATTCTGGAGCTTCGTTATCCCGTCATCGTGGTGGAGCACGCCATTCGCCGTGGCTCTGGCGGGGCTGGCCAGTATCGCGGCGGCGATGGCGCGGTTCGAAAAATTCGCTTTCTTGAAAACATGACAGCCGCTATCCTTGCTGGGCACCGCATCGTCCCACCATTCGGTTTAGCGGGTGGTGCGGCTGGCGCGTGTGGCGCAAATTGGGTGGAGCATGCCGATGGCAATCGCACCAACCTATCTTACTCCGACGAAGTGGAAGTCAAGCGCGGCGATCTCTTTGTGCTTGAGACACCCGGTGGCGGTGGCTACGGTGAGCCTTCCCACCGAAACAGCGTGACCTAATTCATAGCCCCATACCCCGTACTTCACACCCCACATCCCACACCCGCATGCTGCGCTGCGGCAAACACTATTTATTGTCTTGCGACATTTTGTTGCGGATGTGCCAACCGCATATGAGAAATCGCAAATTTGAATTTGCTTAAAACTTAAGCAGCGATAAAATCAACCCCTGCCCCTGACTCGCGGGCGTCGTTTTTGTTTGCGAGTTGCATTGTTTCACCATCCGAGCCTCCCGACCGCTTATCCCCACGTGCAAATCGGCCACCACGTCTTAAAGAATAATCTGATCTGCGCGCCAATGGCCGGCGTCACAGACAGACCGTTTCGCCAATTGTGTAAGAAGCTTGGCGCGGGCATGGCAGTTTCCGAGATGGTCGCGTCAAATCACAAGCTCTGGCAAACCGAGAAGTCCATCTTGCGCGGCAACCACGTTGGTGAAGCCGAACCCATTGTGGTGCAGATTGCCGGTGCAGCGCCCGAAATGATGGCCGAAGCCGCGCGTTATAACGTCGACCGTGGCGCGCAAATCATCGATATCAACATGGGTTGCCCCGCCAAAAAAGTTTGTAATGTCCAGGCGGGGTCTGCGTTGCTGCAAGACGAAGCGCTGGTGGCGCGTATCATTTCAGCTGTCGTTAACGCGGTTGCGGTGCCGGTCACGCTGAAAATTCGGACCGGCTGGGACCGCGAACATAAAAATGCACTGACGATTGCGCGCATTGCGGAAGACAACGGCATCCAGAGCTTGGCGGTACACGGGCGGACACGCGCCGATCTCTACAACGGCGAAGCAGAGTACGAAACCATTCGCGCCGTTAAACAAAGCGTGCGGATTTCCGTCATTGCCAATGGGGACATCGACGGCCCGGAGAAAGCCAAGTTTGTCTTGGATTACACCGGCGCGGATGCGGTGATGATCGGTCGCGCCGCGCAAGGACGCCCATGGATTTTTCGTGAAATCCACTGGTACCTGAAAACCGGTACGCATCTTGCGCCACCGACAATCGCAGAGGTCTCGACGATTGTCCGCGAACATCTTGAAAATTTGTACGCATTTTATGGCGAGCAAAAAGGCTACCGCATTGCTCGGAAACATATCGGATGGCTGGTGGCAAAAAATGAAATGAACGCTCCCGGTGGCGAAAAATTCCGGCAGGAAATGAATCAAATTGAAAACACCGCGGAGCAGATGACTGCGGTGTTGGAATACCTCGAAACACTGGAATCGCAAGGTCATGTATTCTTCGACTTCGGCTTTACAAAAAGTCCGGCAACCGCAGACCAATTGCAGTCCGCGGCCTAACTCGGGCGTCCCTGAAAATGCAATTTTCTAAACAACACTAGGCGCGAACAAAAAACGGCAACGCCGCATATGCCTTATATGTAAGGCGCTGTTTTTTGTGAGCAACAAAGTGTTGTGACGAAAATTGAATTTTCAGGGATGTCCGCAAAAATAATAGGCAATCTAAGGAACGGCATGACCAGGGAACCACGTAGCCAACTATTGGAGAATAGTGGCGATAGCGAACTATCCGCTTGTGTTCGCAAGATGCTGAAACAGTATTTCAAAGATCTGGATGGCGAGGATGCGTGCAACATTTACGACATGGTTGTCGCCAATGTGGAGCGTCCGTTACTCGAAGTCGTGATGCACCAAGCGCGTGGCAATCAAACCCGCGCTGCCGATTTGCTTGGCTTGAATCGCAACACGCTGCGAAAGAAACTCAGCCAGCACGGCATTGAATAACGTCGTCAACGAGTGAATTGGTAAAGGCGTGACCACGCTGAGTCAGCGATAGCGCGGACTGCCAGCACAATTTTTTAAAGCATATTTCCTTTGTCTGTTCCCCAATTCGCCTGTTCACCTGTACACCTGCTCACCTGTTCACCTGTTCACCTGTTCACTCGGCTTAAAAATGATCAGCATTAAGCGCGCACTTATTAGCGTCTCCGATAAAACTGGTGTTTTATCTTTTGCGAAGTATCTTGCTGGCGCGGGCGTAGAAATCCTTTCTACTGGTGGCACCGCAAAATTACTCAGCGATAACGGCGTTAAGGTCATTGAAGTCGGTGATTACACAGGCTTCCCGGAGATGATGGATGGGCGCGTTAAGACACTCCACCCCAAGGTTCACGGTGGCATCCTTGCGCGGCGTGATCTGGCGCACCACAACGCGGCGATGCAAAAGCATGGCATTCCGCCTATCGATATGGTGGTCGTCAATCTATATCCGTTCGCGGCCACCATCGCCAAGCCGGGCGTGACCTTTGATGACGCCATCGAGAACATCGACATTGGTGGTCCGGCAATGGTGCGCGCCTCGGCAAAGAATCACGCCTTTGTCGCAATTGTGACGGACATCGCGGATTACGAACATATCGTTGCGGAAATGAAAGCGGGCCACGGTTCACTTTCCGACAACACGCGACTGCAGCTAGCCAAGCGCGCATTTGCACATACGGCTGAGTACGACGGCATGATCAGCACTTACCTATCCTCGCTTGAGGTCGATGCAGATGGCAACACCACGCGCCGCACTTTTCCAGACAAGTTGCACTTGACGTTCAGCAAGGCGCAAGATCTTCGTTACGGCGAGAACCCACACCAAGATGCGGCGTTTTATGTCGAGAAACACCCCGCCACCGGCACACTGGCGAACTACAAGCAACTACAGGGCAAAGAACTCTCCTACAACAACATTGCTGACGCAGACGCGGCATGGCAGTGCTGCCGTAGTTTTGAGGTTCCCGCTTGCGTGATCGTTAAACATGCGAATCCGTGTGGTGTGGCCATTGCGTTTGACACGTTTACCGCCTACCAACGCGCATTCGAGACAGACCCTACCTCGGCCTTTGGCGGCATCATCGCCTTTAATCAAGAAGTTGATGGCGTAACGGCAGAAGCGGTGTCGAAACAGTTTGTGGAAGTCCTGTTGGCGCCGTCATTTAGCGCCGCAGCGCTACAGGTATTTCGCGCCAAACAAAATGTGCGGCTGCTAACGATTCCCATCGCCCCAACGGCCAATGATGTCGACATGAAGCGGGTCGGCGGTGGACTATTGGTGCAATCGTCAGATGATTTTGACGTGGCGCAGTTGAAGGTGGTGAGCAAGCGCCAGCCGACCCGTGCAGAAATGAACGACCTGATTTTTGCTTTTCGCGTCGCCAAGTTTGTAAAGTCAAACGCGATTGTGTTCTGCCGCTACGGCATGACGCTGGGTGTTGGCGCAGGACAAATGAGCCGTGTGGACTCCACCAAAATTGCGGCCATCAAAGCCAAGAACGCGGGCCTGTCGCTGAAGGGTTCGGTTGCCGCCTCCGACGCGTTCTTCCCGTTCCGCGATGGACTCGATGTTATTGCCGAAGCAGGTGCGACCGCCGTGATTCAGCCAGGCGGCTCGATGCGCGACGATGAAGTGATCAAGGCCGCAGACGAGCACGGCATTGCAATGGTGCTGACCGGCATGCGGCATTTTCGGCACTAAATGGCGCGTCTTACTACCACGCTTAACATGGCTTTGTTGCGTCGGCACCTACAATCCTCATGTATGCGAAATACATTCCGGTTGTGCGCCCCGGCGCGTCTCGCCGTACACCTCATAACGCGAGCTGGGCTACTTAGAACAGCAATCGTGAACAAGCCCACCCCATGAAACTTCTTGTCATCGGTTCCGGCGACCGTGAGCACGCGCTTGCCTGGCGGCTCGCGCAACACAAACGCGTTCAATGTGTTTTTGTTGCGCCCGGCAACGCCGGCACGGCACACGAAGACGGTCTTGTCAACGTCAACATCACCGACATTGGCGAGTTGCTCGCCTTTGCGCAGAAAGAGGATATTTATCTGACAGTGGTCGGCCCAGAGGCGCCACTGGCCGCTGGCGTGGTGGATACCTTCCGCGCGGCTGGTCTAAAAATCTTTGGCCCAACCAAAGCCGCGGCGCAGCTTGAGTCGTCTAAAGATTTTGCCAAGCAGTTCATGGTGCGTCATCAGATTCCCACCGCGCGTTATGCAACATTCACCGACGGCAATCTGGCGCGTGATTATGCGAAAAAAGAAGGCGCGCCAATTGTGGTGAAAGCCGATGGCCTTGCCGCTGGCAAAGGCGTGGTGGTGGCCGAGACGGTGGATGAAGCGGTTGCCGCCATCACTACGATGCTCGGCACCGACGACAAGCCTATTCCGGGGCGCGTGGTAATTGAAGAGTTCATGGAAGGCGAAGAGGCGAGTTTTATTTGTATGTGTGATGGCGCATCTGCGCTGCCGTTTGCCTCATCACAGGACCATAAGCGAATATTCGATAACGACCAGGGCCCAAATACCGGCGG